>DATNRC010000537.1:0-6177 GCA_036703705.1 Candidatus Obscuribacterales bacterium | reverse complement strand
ATGGCGCCGGCAAAAGCACCTTGATGAAAGTTTTGTCCGGTGCCATTATCCCTGATGCCGGGCAAATGTCTCTCTACGGCAAGCAATACAAACCGAGCAATCCCCTTGAGGCGCGGCTTGCCGGCGTCGCCATGATTTATCAAGAACTTTCTCTCGCCCCGCATCTGAATGCTTGCCAAAACATCTTTTTGGGCATGGAGCCGCGTAAGGGTTGGCTGCTTGATCGCAAAAAGATGCGATTTGGCGCGGAAGAGGCTTGCAAAGAAATGATGCACGAGCTGCCGCTCGATGTTCCGGTGGGAGCGATGTCGATTTCCGATCGGCAAATTGTGGAAATCGCTCGCGCATGTGCCATAGGCTGCAAAGTCTTAATTCTCGATGAGCCGACATCGAGCCTGACCAGGCACGATGTGGAGCGCCTTTTCCAATTGATAAGGCGCGTGCGCGACAAAGGCTACAGCGTAGTCTACATTTCTCACTTCCTGGAGGAGATTGCTGAGATTGCCGATCGCTTCACCGTCCTTCGCGACGGCCGCACTGTATCCAGTGGCGACGTCAAAAGCGTACGCAGCGAGGAAATCATCACGCAAATGATTGGGCGTGAGCTCAAAAATCTTTATCCGCGCTCGCTTCATGCAGCAGGCGAAGAGGTTCTTAAGGTGGAGGGAATTGGCGGCGGAAAGGTGAAAGCTGCTTCTCTCGATCTGCGGAAAGGAGAGGTGGTCGGTATTGCCGGACTGGTCGGCAGCGGAAGAACTGAATTCTTGAGAGCAATCTTTGGTCTTGATCAGATTGTAAGAGGCAAAGTTCAAATCGGCTATTTCGCGGGGCCGCTCTCACCGGCCGCATCATGGAACAACGGCATGGGCATGGTGAGCGAGGATCGCAAGGGCGAAGGATTGGCAATCGGGCTCAGCATAGGCGACAACATAATTCTTTCTCATCCTCTGGCATGCGAGAAAAACGGTCTCATGCTGCCGCGTCTGAAGAAAGAGGCGGCCCGATCGCTTGTCGACAAATTGCGGATACGCTGCGCAGGTCCCGATCAGGCTGTTAAGGAATTGTCCGGCGGCAATCAGCAAAAGGTCGCTCTGGCGCGTCTATTGCACCACGGCGTCACGGTCTTCATTCTCGATGAGCCGACACGGGGCATCGACGTGGCAAGCAAATCCGAAATCTACAAATTAATTGATGAGCTTGCAGCGCGCGGCTGTGCGGTGCTTATGGTAAGCAGCTATCTGCCTGAGCTGCTTGGCGTCTGCGACCGGATCGCTGTCATGTGCAGGGGAGTTTTGTCCGCCGCATTACCGGCAAGTGAGTGGACTGAACACGGCATTATGAGCGCGGCAACAGCGGGAGCAGCGGAAGCAGGTGGCGTTTGATGAAGTTCAGTCCGGCGAAGCAATGGTTGGAAAACAGCGGTCCTCTTGCAGGTCTGATTGTCATATACCTTCTTTTCGCCATGCTGGCGCCTGAGAGTTTCACCAGTTTGCGAAACCTGGAGTTAATCGCCCGGCAGACAGCTATTGTCGGCATATGCTCTCTGGGGATGACATTCGTCATCATATCTGGTGGCATCGATCTGTCCGTCGGCTCCGTGATTGCGCTTGTTACGATCGTTGTTGCCTGGCTCTTGCGGCAAGGGTGCGATCCCTTCACCGCCGCTGCCGGTGGTCTATTGACCGGGCTTGGCTGCGGTCTCGCCAATGGTGTTCTCATAACTAAACTGCGCGTGGTGCCGTTTATAGTGACGCTCGGTACTTTGCTCATTTTTCGCGGCTTGGCAAAAGGTGTGGCGAACGAACAAAAGATTGATGCACCCCTGAGTTGGTTGAACGAGATGCTGGCGGTGCTCGAGCCGGAATACTATTGGCTGATCGTTCCGGCCGGCGTGTGGCTTCTTCTCTTGCTTACCGTGTTGGCATTCCTTCTTCTCAAGTACACGCGTTTTGGCCTGCACGCGACCGCCATCGGCTCCAACGAAAACGCAGCGCGACTTTGCGGCATAGCCATCGAGCGGGTGAAGATTGCTGTTTATGCATTGTGCGGCATTTGTGCAGGGATTGGCGGGCTGCTTCAGTTTTCCCGTTTGACTGTGGGCGATCCCACCGTCGCCTCCGGACTCGAGCTCGACGTCATAGCAGCCGTCGTGATCGGCGGCGGCAGCCTTTCAGGCGGCGAAGGCTCAATTGCCGGAACCATCATCGGTGCCTTGATCATGACCGTAATTCGCTCGGGGTGCACTCAGATAGGCGTGTCCAATTGGCTGCAGGAAATCATCACCGGCTTCATCATAATCATTTCCGTGACCATGGACAGCCTTCGTCACCGCAGAAGGAAAGCGGGTGGTTAGCACTGCTTCGACTTGTGCTTGCCATAGCCATTTTCGCATTAAAGTTTTTCCTTGGCGGCGCCACACGTTTCGGCAGCAGCTCGCTTGAGAAGAGCTATAGAATTGGAATTTGGGCCAGATGGTCGAAGTGATTATCGCGGGTAAAAAGCAAGAGCTCATGCTGCACTACAAGAGCCGCTATCCACACATCGTTGGTGGGAATTGGCGTACCTTGACGTTTGAGTTGCAAAAACAGGCGCGCATAATGATGAGTAGTATTATCGTCAGGATACAATATTGCCACTCGCGGTGAATTGAGGAATCGCACGAGGTTCCTTTCGTTTTCTTCGCTTTGCTTGCCACAGGCAAAACCTGCCCTAAGCTCAGCCAGCATTATGAGCGGCACAAATATGCGGGACGCTTGCCGTAATCTTGATACCGCGACTTCCTCACCTTTGGCAAAATCGACATATCTATTAGTATCGAGGGCGATTCTCATTTCCACATCGATTCATCAATTTGCTCCTGCATAGCAAGCGCATGGTCAAACTCCGGATCTTCAATCCACAGACCGGAAAGCTCATCGAGGTCGTGAAACTCCTCACGCACATTGTTTAGCCCAGCAGCCGAGGTCAACGCTTCAACGACAAGACTGTTGAGGCTCCTCTTCTCGTGATCGGCTCGATCCTGCAGGCGCTTTTTCACCTTCTCCGGTACGCCGCGAATGGTCAGTTGACCTGTGCGCATGTCGTGCTTGCTATTCATGCATGCATTATAGGCAAAATATGCATGCATGGCAAGTTTAAACCTGAAGTGCACAGTGGGGTTCGGGGTGATTGCAAAATCAAATTTGCACTGCTGTCTTTAGATTTAGACGATTGCCTGCACTTTGGCAATGGCAACGAAGGCCGCAACGACGCCGATTGTCCGCAGGGGCGAAAGGAGACGGTGGTAAGGAGCAGATTGGGCGGGAAATGATCGCGCTCAGCTACGATCATTCGGAAGTCTTTTCGAATTGAGCACGGATGAGCCGACTGTAGGTGGCATTGGCGGCAAGCAGGGAATCATGAGTGCCTGATTCGACAATTTGACCTTCCTGCAAAACCAGTATTCTGTCCGCATGCCGGACCGTCGACAGTCTGTGCGCGATGACAATCACCGTTCTTCCCTTCATCAGGTCGTTCAATGCCGCCTGCACCATTTTCTCCGACTCATTATCAAGAGAGCTTGTCGCCTCGTCCAAAATCAAAATCGGCGCATTTTTCAGGAATGCTCTGGCAATGGCAATGCGCTGTTGCTGGCCGCCTGAAAGGCGGACGCCGCGCTCGCCGATTTTTGTCTCGTACTTCTCCGGCAGATCCTCAATGAAGTCGTGACAATATGCTGCGCGCGCTGCCGCTTTAATGTCTTCAGCGCTGGCGTCGAGCTTGCCCAGGCGAATATTCTCCTCCACTGTCGTATTGAAGAGAAAATTATCCTGGGTGACGACGGCTATTTGCGAACGCAACGATGCCAGTGAATAGGCCGGGAGAGGATGCCCGTCTATAAGAATGGCACCGGCTGTGGTGTCGAAGAAGCGGGGCACGAGATTGGCGAGAGTGGACTTGCCGGATCCGGACGGTCCCACCAGCGCAATCATTTGGCCGGGAGGGATTTCCAGGTTGATGTCCCGCAATACCATGGCCGCATTGCTTGGATACTGGAAGTAGACATGGTCGAATTTGATGTGGTGCTGGCCTGGAGCCAGTGGCCTGGCAGCCCGGCCGTCAGCCAGCTCCGGCTCGCGATCGAGGACTTCAAAAACTCGCTGCGCGGCAGCAAGAGCCGGTTGGATGACGCCGTTGATGCGGCCGATGTTTTTGATTGGCGAATAGAGCAAAAGCAGAGCGATGACGAAGGAAGTGAGCGATCCGAGAGTCATGTGATTGTGGATCACTTGATAGCCTGCCACCCACAGCACCGCGGCAATTCCAATCGCTCCTATGAGAGCGAGAATCGGGGACATCATTGCCTCATGGCGCGCCGCTTTTACGGTGTTGTGGAAAAAGCTCTGATTGGTGTTGACGAAACGCGCGAGCTGGAATTGTTCGAGGTTGAACGACTGCACAATCTTCGCCCCTTGAATCGACTCCGACAAAACGGAGACCAGATCGCCGATTGCTTCCTGCCCGCTGCGAGAAGACTTTCGTATCTTTCGGCCGAGGATGCTCACCGGCAATACAATGCAGGACAAAATGCTGAGAGCGATAATGCTCAGCCAGAAGCTCTGCAACAGAAGCACCATCGCCAGTGACACAAGAGTGACGACGCGGCTTATGAGCGACTGGAAAGTTTGGGAAATGGCATTTTCTATGATGGCAACGTCGTTGACCATCCTGCCGATCAAAACACCGGACGATTGTCCCTGAAAATAAAGCAACGGCTGCTTTTCGATGTGTGCGAACAGCTGATTGCGCAAATCGCGGATGGCAGCTGCTCCGACATAGCGGATGCAATAAGATTCCATAAACCTGAAGATGCCCTGCAGCGTGGCGATGATAAGCACAGCCAGAGGCACATAATAGATGAGGCTGTGGCGCTGCTCGACGATGATTTTTTGCAATCCCTGCCCGGCAAGCCAAGCGATGACGCCGTCAAGAGAGCCTGAAGGAATGGCGGCCACAAGTCCCAAAACGAACATGAGCCAATACGGTTTGATGTACCCGATGAGACGAACGTAGAGAAGCGCTTGCGATTCCTCGGGCGGACGATCGTTGACCCTTTCCTTCGAGTGCTTGCTCTTGTCAGTCCTGGCGCTCGTGCTTATGGTTTGAGGGGGTTCAAAATTTGTCTGTTGCACCCGATGATCTCCAGAATTTCCGCGGCGGCGTTTTCGTCAAAGTCGCCTTGCCCCAATTGATCGCGCAGCTTCTTCAGCTCAGTGGAAATCTCATTGCGCAGCGCCGGGACGTCGATAAGGTCGAGCGTATATCTTACGAGCTTCTCCGCCCTGCAATCCAGTTGAATTAGTTCAGGGACGAGCGAGCGCCCAGCCAGCAAATTTGGCCAGCCCACCCTCTTAACACGTTTGGCGGCAAGAAAAAGCAGATAGCTAATCCAGTCGGCCCGGTAAAAAATGAGCATCGGCGTGCCGCAGAGCGTTGTTTCCAACGTCGTCGTCCCCGACTTTGCCCAGGCAACATCGGCATTTTTTAGAAGCTTGTAACTCTCGCTCGAATCGATGAGCTGGATCCCCCTGCCGATGAGAGCGGCTAAACCCGCCTTCGTAAGATGTTCTCTAATCAGACCGCCAATCTTCTCATTCGATTGGCAAATCACGAATTGAACGGCGGGACGCTCTGCCCTCAGCCACTTTATGGCATCGGTCACCACCGGGCAATGGTCTTTGATCTCCTGTTTTCTGCTCCCTGGAAAGACCGCGATTAGAGGCGCTTCAGGGTCAAGACCATGTTGGCGGGCAAAGTCGGCCCGATTGCCTGGCTCCTCAAAGCGGCTTGCATCCTTCATCAGCGGGTGGCCGACAAAGCGCGCCGGTATGCCGCGCCGGAGGTAAATCGCCTCTTCGAAAGGAAAAATGACCAACATCTTAGAAATGTTGCGGGCCAGCTCATTTAATCGCCAGGGGCGAGAGCCCCAGACCTGCGGCGAAATGAAATAAATGATGGGCAGGTCTCGATAGCGATTGCGCACTGCCGAAGAAAAACTGATGTTGAAGCCGCCGAAGTCTACAAGCAGCACGGCATCAGGCTTTCGCTCTTTGATCTGGCGCAATACGTCCTGCCGTATGCGGGCGAACATCGGGACTTTGTGAATCAAGCGCACGAATCCAACGGCCGCAAAATCCT
>DATNRC010000536.1:0-7423 GCA_036703705.1 Candidatus Obscuribacterales bacterium | reverse complement strand
AGATGACGGAGGAAATGCCTGTTCCCGAGCCGAAAATTTCGGAACCCGAAAAAGAACAGCGCAGTAAGAACAAAGGTACACAAGCCGGCGATGATGTCCCACCCACGATTGGCTCGTCGCCGGAGCCTGACGTGGTGCACTGACGGCTGGTCGTCCTTATCGTCGCCTTCGAGGTGAAAGATCACAAAGCAACTTGTACGGAACGGCTGGTTGTCGTCCTTGATGTGATGTCCAGACATGTTGCACTGAAAAGCTAGTCGTTTGCACTGAACAGCTAGTCGTCGTTCTTATCGTCGCCTTCGATGTGAAAGATCACAAAGCAACTTGTACGGAACGGCTGGCCGTCGTCCTTGATGTGATGTCCAGGCATGTTGCACTGAACAGCTAGTCGTCATCTTTATCGTCGTCCTTGATGTCAATGTTCACAAAGGGAGCTTTCACGTTCACCTTTGGCTGCTTGTTCGATTTGTTGACTCTGATGAATGGAGCATCGACTTTGACTCTGTTCTGTTTCCCATCGTCCTCAGCACGGACATAAGGCGCCTTTACCTTTACCTTCGAGTCACTTGCTTCCTTGTTGACGGTCGCGTAGGGTGCGTTGACTTTCACTTTTTTGCCACCATCATCCTTTCGCAGGTCAACGAAAGGTGCATTCACTTTGAGCTTTGCACTACTCGCATCCTTCTGAACATCCACAAACGGCGTGTTCACCCTCACTCGCGGATCGCCTCCGTCCTTGTTCACATCCACAAACGGCGCGTTCACCCTCACTCGCGGATCGCCTCCGTCCTTGTTCACATCCACAAACGGCGCCTTCACCCTCACTCGCGGATCGCCTCCGTCCTTGTTCACATCCACGAACGGCGCTTTGATGTGTATTCGAGGATCAGCACTGTCCCGATTGATATTCACGAATGGAGCATTGACTCTCACTTTGGCATCGCCGCCCGTTTCATCCAGATTGACGAATGGAGCCCGAAGCCTGACGCCGCCAATGCGACCTATATCCAAATTCACAAACGGGACGCGAATGTGAGTTCCTGATTCATCGCGCCTGACGATGCTCTCGTCACCGTAGGATGCCGTTCCCCCACAAAGCAGAAGCCCTCCAGCCAAAACAAGTCCACGTCTCAAGTTGGGCTCTAGCCACATAATCATTTTGCTTCATCGTCCTCCGTGCTTCCCGATCGTCGTTCCGCCTGCTTCCTGATTTGCTCGGCAAGAGTCATCGCATTGTTATCGCTCAGAATTCTTGCTTCTCGACGCGCGAGGAAGAAGTATCCGACGGCGCCAGCGACTAAGCACAAGACAATCAAAGTTGTCCACTCCACGCCGCTCGTCCCCCTGAGATCGGTAAGCCAAACTTATCATTCTTTCCGGACGCCCTGGCTAGATCGTACTACAGTATGTTCCTGAGGATTTGCCTGATTAAGGAATTTCTGGACCATCGCCGGCAACGAAATGACACTAGACGAAAAAACACCGCCCAGGCAGAATGCCGATCGAGGCAGAATGCTGATCTGCCGCGATCTAGATAAACCTGCTCTTCCTCAGCTCCTGATCGTGCGCTGTGGCTGCTTCGATCGTGGCAAAGTTCGGCTCTTTGCCCAAAACGACCTGACAGTATGCCTCATACATTTGAAATGCTGCCACGGCGGGAGGATACTTGGCCCCTCCAGTGCCCATGCCCACAAAAGCCACCGACTCGATTTTGTTCGCGCCTTCCTCTTCGATTTGCTCTCGCATGAAGCTCGCCAGTGCCCGTAAAGCGGCTCGAGTGGAGAGATAGCTGTTTACCGCCGGATTGGTCATGCGAATCGGCACCCGCACCGTAGGTGCTACCACCAGCAGCGGCACATTTTCCAGCCCGGATTTGATGATGTCCGCAGATCCGACTGGCAGCTCTCCGGCGTGTCTGTCCTGGATCATCTTGCGCAGACGAGATTCGAGCGTACCTTTGCTCAGCCTGTTCAGGCTGTCTCCCAGTCCGGCTTCCATGATGCCGAAGCTGTTTGCCGGCACCACCAGAGCCGAGACCTTGAGCTCGAGAACATCGCCTTCTGAAATCTCCACTCGCCCA
Organism: Candidatus Obscuribacterales bacterium; assembly: GCA_036703705.1. Taxonomy (GTDB): domain Bacteria; phylum Cyanobacteriota; class Vampirovibrionia; order Obscuribacterales; family Obscuribacteraceae; genus DATNRC01. The sequence goes on along the minus strand of DATNRC010000536.1, from coordinate 5,343 downwards.
CCGCGGCTGAAGTATTGGTTCCAGGCCTTCACCACGTCCGGATTCAGATCGCGCAAATGCACAGTCAGTGCCACTTGAACCCCTCCAATCGTTCGAATTACGAAGCAGCGACACCGGCAGTTATCTGTTCTTTTTCGCCGTGCCGCTCCGGACATTTATCCCAATCCCGGGGCAACATTCGCCTATCTTTGCCTTGGGCGCGGCATTCCGGGCACTCAACTATCTCTTTCAAACATCTCGGACATCTTGCCATGTCCGGCGTTACCGGGCAATTGCAGGCGCTGCACAAGACGATGGTCGGGCTTTCGAAGATGCAGCTGTCACTGCCCTTGGTGCACATTGTCAGTTTTTCCAAAGCCGTCGAGCAATATGGGCACAAATCCGTCCACATGGAGCCGCAACTGGGACAGAAAGTTTTGCCGCCGCCCCTGGTTGATTTGGCGACCATTACTTCCGGTTCTCCCTTGCCCAGCGTGACGCAGCCGGGGCACAGATTTTGCTCTTTCTTGCCCTCCCCTGCCTGTCCTTGCGGCGGGATGGTCTTGCTCTGTGCAGCCTTGTCTTCACGCCCCTCGAGAATTCCGCGGCACTCGGGACATTTGCGACTGCCCTTGTCAATCACTTGACTGCACATCGGGCAGAGCATTTTGCCAGGCACGATGAGCGTCTTGTTTCCCTCGTGCGAGCACTGCGGGCAATACTGCGTATCGCTGTCAACGCCGGTAATGTCGTGCCCGCGATCGCATGTTTTGACGGACACCCTATCCGGTGCTCTGTAAGACAGCCACTGCAGGTACGGATTCGGCTCCGCCACAAATTTGTGGTCCGTATGCATTGGATTGAGTTTGCGATCCGTATTTCTGTAATAGTTTTCGTAGTCGCCTATACTCGCCAGCGATGCAAGGGAATAGAGCGGATCATACTGCTTCACCACAATTCTCGGCTCAGCATCGGAAAGAACAATGTCCGTGGTGCGGAAATTGGGAATAATCTTCTGCACTTGCTCGACAAGATTTTCAGGCAGGCGTATGCCGTTGAGACCCACGAATGTTACAGGCTGGCTTGCGGAGCCGATCTGATGGGTTTGAACAAACCAGAGCGGGCTGGAATGCGCCACCATGAGCGACAAGAGATTGTCCTGAGCGAAATCGAGCAGCAAACTCCTGCCATCAGATGTGGTGTATGAAGGCTCCTTATACTTCCCTGAAACAGGATCAATTGTGAAGACTCTGGGAATAATTTTTTTCCTGACGAACTCCCTGACGGCAGTTTCGATCTTGTCCTTTTTGACTTGATCGCTGGTTGTGGTGTCGAATTGAATTTGCATCAACTGATGGCTGAGCTCCGACTCGATGATTGCCTTGATCTCATCGGAGAGCGCAGGCTCGCATACGTTCCATTCCCCCTTTTGCCAGATCGGCGCCAACAGGCTGTTCAGGAACTTCTCCACTTCTCTTCGCCCGATGAGCGGCTTGTCAATGAGGATGCGCTCTTGCGACATGTCACCCAGCTCGGCAACGCGCTGGTCGAACTTCTCACCAAGATGCGCATCGAGCTGGCGAATGTTCTCAATCAGGACCTTCACTTTCATGTGCCATTTCTCGAAGAGCTTGATCAGCTCGTTGTACAAATTGACGGTCAAGGCATGGCTGCGCAGCATTCGCCCTCTGTTGTCGTAATAGTCTGACAAGCGCTCAAGAAGAACCTCGATAGTGTCGCGCAAGACAGGCAGCTGCACATCATGGCTCACGCGCTGCAGAGAGTCCATTGCCTCGTTAACCGGGCGGGTGGGATCGCCTTCAATGGGCGGCACGGCAGGAACTTGATGGAGCTTAGATTTGGCATTGCTGATCAGCTCTTCCAGCCATTCATCAAGAAATACATAGCCTCTCTCAGGGTCATCGGCGAAAGTCTTGAAGGACAGATCGAGCTGCGCGCTCACATTTTGCAGCGCCTGTGCATACGCACTCGCCGCGCCTTGCTCGATTTCCAGAGCATTGGCACCATCTATAGTGGTACCGAGCGCAAGGTCCACCCATTGTTTCAGCTTATTGATGCAAGCAGGCCTGTTGAGGCGAAACTCCTCAAAAAACGGGCGCGAAAGAAAGCGCCCGTATGCCGGATCCGTGCTCAGGCTGCTCTTAAGCCCCAGAAGATCCTCAGTTTTGCCCAGATGGTCGGCGAAGAATTGCTTGGCGAGAGCACGCTCGGTAACTTCCGGATCCGGTCTCAAAAGGAAGTCAATCACGGAATTGGTCACTCTCTCTTCGATCATGTCGGCAAAAGTGCCTACAGGAGGCATCTTCACGGATGACACGCCCACTGCTGAATACGATTTGAAGAAGGTGCGATCTTCGACTTGCTCGGGCTCGCTTATCGACGTGAATATGTTGCTCAATATCGATTCGCTGCGCTCCGTCAAAGGTGAAAGCACATCGGTGATGATCGTCTCAGACATGTATTGGGCGATGCGGTCGTCGACGGCAACCGGTTTGTCGCCGGACACCTGGCGCTGAGAAATTACGGCGCCGCGCCGGTTCTTATTGCTGAATAAGAATACGAAATCGAAGGGAGTCACATCTCCCGAGAAGTCAACGAATGTATGATCTTTCCCGCGTATTTTGTATGATCGTTTGGGGCTGTTGAGCAGATAGTCCATCTCGCGCAGGGCAGCATATGCATTAGCGTAGATCCGCTTGATATGCTGATTTTCCACTACAGGCTCGTAAACCTCCGGCATGACGAACATGCCGATGAATCGGCGAGTGGACGGATCGACGCCGACGATTTTTCTCAACATATATGCGACATCGAGGAACATGCCACTGCCAGTGCCACCACAAAGCGAGCATATAACATAGACAAACTGCAGTGTCTGGTCCACCTCGAAGCCGGGGAACTCTTCCCAGGAAGCAGGATCTGACACATCGTGAGCTGCTTGCTGAAGCCAGCGATAAGTCGTGTGCAGATTGTCTCCTTTGTACAGGCCGATGCGTCCGAACATTCGCACCTGTCCGGAACCCCGCGCCGCCTTTGGAAAGTCCACCTTCATATCCGGATCCGGATACCAATCTTTGATATGACGATTTTCGGGAGCATCCAGATTGCTTATCACTTGCGGCGTGTCGCTTTGATCGATAATGCGCATTTCGCTGTTGCCGAGATTGATGTACTCACCCGTGCGCTGACTGATGACGGGGGGATTGTTGACGCCCGCGCTGTCGGTGTCGATCGAAAGCAATCTGATCCACGGCAGATCTTCTCGCCCGTACGTGTCGTATATGCGTCTGCGCAAATGCGTCAACGCGCGTTTGCCAGTACCGCCCAAACCCACAACTAACGAAGGAATTGTTCTAATTGCCATGGTTTCATTGCCCCTACGTTACGAAATACGAGTCGCCCTGAGATTGGCTTTCACCCGTGCTTTCTGCCTGGTGTGAAAAGCCCGATCAACAAATTCAGTGGTGCGACAAGACCAGGTTTCCAGCAATCACGAGAAAAGCAAGACCTATAGCGACAATGCTCGAAATATTGGCAACCTTAGTGGCCTTTTCCGGCAGCCAGCGGTTGAACTTCACGAGCATCGTGTACACTCCAAACCTCATGGCAATGGCTATGACAATTGAAGCCACGGCGAGGATGCCATACCACCACATCGTGTCCATTCTTCAGAAGTCCTTTCGAGGCTCAGGATCTTGCGTCAATAACAGTGTCTACCAGGCATTAACCCCAGGCAGTTAGAAGTTAAACGCCTTTTTGTGAGTATTAAGGATCTTACAAGAATCTGCCTGCGAGCGGCTCCTTGCAAGCCAATCGCATTTGTCGTTGAACCTCATGCCACTGTCGCGGACGGCTGCTCGCGACCAATGACAATGCCGGATTGCCGGCGGCGCGCATCAGCCGGATTGCCGGCAAATTGCGACGACACAAATTCACTGCGGCAGCCGATTAATGGCGTTGTCGCTGAAGAGTAACGAGCCACAAAAAGCCTGCAGCCAACACAGATAAGACCAATACGATCAAAATCGGCACAGCAACAGGCTCCACCTCTTCCCAGGCACTGGGGTTGACAACGACTTCAATGGGAATTTCCGAGGGAGCAAGCGCCTCAGCATCGCCGGATATGTTTATGCGCAGCTTTCCTTCATATCGCCCCGGCTTTTGCTTGGCAGGAATGTTGATGGTCATCTTCATTTCCTGGCGATCGGACTTTCTTGTATCAAAGACAGCTGAAACCGGCTTCCCGTCATTGATTTCCGTGACAGCAATCTTTTCATTCGCATATGCCTTTTCTGCAGTTTGAGGTTTGAATATCAAAGCTTCCGGCACAACGTCTATCTTCATCACAGCATCATGCTTCATCCCGGGCGACTGCATAAAGCTTGTCGCAATTTCCACACTCGATGCCTCAGACCATAAAAATCCAGGCTTCTTCAAGCGCACGCGAATACTCTCGGGCGATAAAACAATTCGACCCGGCACTGAAACAAGATAGGGAATGCTCTCCGGAACGCGCGCCGTCGACAGCAGTTTGAAAAAACCCAGATAGTGCCCGGCAGGGCACGTGCTGTGCGCCGTGACGCTCAAAGGTATGGCGTTGTTCGGCTCTTCGCCCGCCTCGTACTTGCGCCCGGGAACACGCGGCGAAAGAACAACCGATGGCTGAGCCAACTGCACGGTGATCGCTCCCGGCTGCAATGATGAAATCAGCTGGTAAGCGAAAGGCAGATTGAGCTCATTTCGGGCGCGCAAAACGTGCTTGCGCGCGGTTGATGGAGGAACCGATGGCGAGCAATCTTGGGCGCCAGCAATATCTTCTGCATAACAGGAGCGCAACTCGACAGGTATTTGCACGGAAGCCCCACCGCTGCCGTCGACCTTCCCGAAATCAACAAAACCTGATTTCAAGCCGTTGGAGAGATTTTCGTGCCGCGTGGGTGCGAGCGTTCCGCCCACGGTGACTTCGCCTTTCAATCCTTCCACTGTCTTTTTCACGGCGCCAACAATGCGATCTGAAACAGTGCCTCCGGAAAGCGCATTGACGTCTATAAATTCGCCGCCCAGAAGCACGGCCAGCTCCTTTGCTGTTGTCGTTCCGGCTTTCGTCTCGGGGAGGCGCTGCAGTCCAATCACTCGCACCTGCCAAATATCAACACCTACTCTTTTCTGTACTTCTTTCTTCTGCTGCAAAAGCTCTTGCGCCACCTGGCGAACTTTAAGCGGTGCTCCGGCAGGCGGCTCATCCCAGCCGTCGGTCATCATGAGAATAAAGGTCGTCGTGCAGGGATCGCTTTCCTGATAAAGGCTTTTTGCTTTATCGAGAGCCATTTTCACCGCTCCACC
>DATNRC010000535.1:0-15706 GCA_036703705.1 Candidatus Obscuribacterales bacterium | reverse complement strand
CCGCCACATTTGCAACGTCTCAGGACCGAATTCGATATGCACCACGGGCGGTGATTGAGAGTGAAGATAATGTACAAGATCGCACATTTGCAAAAACATCCCGAGAACCACTTTTTCATCAAGAGGTCCTAATTGCTTGATCTGCTTCTTGAGGGTGAATCCTTCGACATACTGGTGCACCAGGTAGCCGTAAGAACCTTCAACGAAACTATCGAGAAGTTTGATTATCTGTGGGTGATCCAAACGGTCGAGCCGCTCTGCCTCTGATTCAAAGCGGCGCTTCACTTCCTCGGCGTCTGCTCCTTCAGCCGATGCAAGCCGGTAGCGTTTCATGACAGCAACTTTGTTGACCAGCCGTCCTTCGCCGTCCAAGACCTTGTGCGAGACCAGGTACGTAGAGCCCAGTCCGGGTCGCTCAACCTGGAAAAGAACCTTGTAATCGCCATCTTTGACCTCCGCTCCGTCAACCAGGCGGTCCGACGTTGTGAAGGTCTTCTCGGACTCAGCCGGCGGCGCCAGCGATTGCATCCACATTTCGGTGTAGCTAGGGGCATGGCCTACTTCGCCGCCCTTTTTCTTGCCCTTTACTTTGCCGCCCGCAACAAGGCTCTTTGCTTTCGTCTCGCCGCTGCCAAGAGAGGCCAGCCAGAGGTCCGTGTAGCTTTGTTCGCGAACGACTTGAACTTCGCCGTTCTGTATTGACTCGAGCGGGTCCTGCCCGGTCAGATCTTCATAGCCGATTAACCCACCCTGCCCGTTCGGGCGGCGGGCTTTGCCAAAGAGCCTCTTCAAAAGTCGCATTAGTCGATTGCCGGACACTACCTAGACCTTCGATAAGGAGCTGCGCTCACCTGCCGAGGTGAGATCCTGGGAGTTTGATGAACGGGTATACAGGGCATCTCACACTGCTATTAAGCCCTGATTCTCACACTCCATAACTGTTAGATTTTCGGCAAGATTTCTAACCGCAATAACCACATGTGAGGTCAAAGTTTCGCTCACCGAATGATTACCCGACCACTCCTGACATCCCGCGATTACGGCGCCAATCCGGTGTTAGATTTGCGCCAAGAAATCTAACAGCGCCCCCGCTTCGAGCGTAGACCGGCACTTTCATCATCCGGCCGCCACCGGCCACGAAAACATTGCCTAACCTCTGACCAATCGCCCGGATGTGAGGTTATCCACAGTTATCAAGCCCACATCTCTCAACAATTGCGCCTGCGCGATATTGAAGTTGATAATGGCTTGCGCCTTGGTCACCAATGCCAAGGTGAAGTCTCTCTGGGCATTTATGACGTCGATATTTGTTCCGACGCCGTTTGCCAGTCGAACCCGAGCGAGCCGCAACTCCTCCGCGGCGGAAAGAACGCCTTTCGTGGCCACTTCAATCTGACGCTCTGATGTCTGACTGGACAGATATGAGGTTCTTACTTGCTGAATAACATTGAGCAGCTGCTGATTTGATTGCAAAAGCGCCTGGCGGGCCAGGATGCGGTTCGATTGCACATTGGCCGCCGTGGGCACACCCAAACCGCTATAGTTGTAGTCGATTTGAAAGCCGATCGTATACGAGGGTCGAATTTGCCTGGAAATGAAGGTTGGCGGCGTAAAGACTTCAGCAGCGGCTACAGCGGTTCGATTGGCAGCCGGATTGACGGCTTGAGCCGTGCTGCCAGTCGGGTTGAGCCCAGCGCCCTGCGTTTCGTCAATGATCCGACCGGGCGGGGGCGGAGCAAGCACAGGCACATCGCTGAATGAGCCAGGAACAAAGGCATACTTTTGACTCAAGGTAGCTCCCGTGCCGGTCACCGTACCAAAGAAATTGAATTGCGGATAAAGCGGCGCAGCAGCAGCATTGATCTGACGTCTTGCCGCCAGCCTCAATTGCTCGAATTGCTTGAGCTCCGGTCTGTTGAGGATGGCAATCGCTATGAGCTGATTGATATCCAGAGCGGGGTCGATGAGCCTGACCTTGCGGACCTCTGACTCAACCGACAATAAGTTCACAGCAGCATTCAAATTCAGTACGGTAGCAAGATTGATGGCAGAGGTGCGCAGACCGACCTCCTGCACGAGCAGACCCTGCTCGTCGCGAGCCAACTGCGTTTCTGCTTGCAGAACCTGAAACTTGGTGCCCGTTCCTGCTCGCTGCAACTGCTGATTGAGAAGGACTTGCGCTTTGGAAACTTCAACTGCGCGAGTTTGAATCTGCAGAAGAGCCTGATTCTCAACCAATCGATAATAGGCTTGCGCTACCGCGAGCAGAGTGTCGTTTATGCTGCCGCGCAACTGTTGCTTGGCGGCCTTAAACGTATGCAGTTGCGAAAGTGAATTGAACAGCACCTGCCCGCCGCGAAAACCATAAAGCCGGAATCCGGCAGACGTAGTCACAAAGGGAGTTTGAAAAGTGACCGGAATCACTCCCTGCACCAGCGAGGAGCCTTGTTGAAATTGAGAGCGGTAGTTGAGGATGGTATCAGGGAGGAAATTGCCCAGCTGCCCGATAAGGAGCCATCTGTTCGATTGAACATTCGTTTGTTGAATGCGAATATCGAGATTGTTAAAAAGCGCGTAGTTGAGAACGTCTCTCAGGGAAACGGGCTGGTTGTAGACTGCTTCCAAACGAATGGGGGGCAATTTTGTTCCCAGCGGAATGAGCTGTGCCGGCTTGGGAAGCTGCAGTTCAATTGCCTCGCCTTGCAGATATCGGCTCGCGGATTCTTGCGCCTGTCCTTCAATAATGCGGGTATCTTCCAGGCGTTCCGGCGGGCCCAAAGGAGATGTGGACAATTCACCAGCATTGGGCACTGCCGGCGAGGCGGAATTGGAAGGAACCGCCGGTGTTGCGGAACCCGGCGCCTCAGGAGAGCCAGTGGTCTTATTGACAGGCGAAGTGGGGACCTCGGAGCCATTCGGCGTGCCCGGGGCTGTTTGGGCCGGATCTGAGGGAGCAGATTGAATGTTTTGCGATGTCGGTGACGGCTTGAGATTCTGAGCAACATGGCTTCCGCTGCCATCACCGCGAGGCTTCGTCAAGTTCTTATTGCCTGCGTCCGCAGCCCTGTTCGCATTGGAAACGGTTTTGTGCGCACTGGGCGTCATACCAGCCTGCACGCCCTGCGCAAATGCGGGCATCAAAGGAGCACCCGACAAAAGGGCAGCAAGAAAAAAACTGGCTGAACCTCTACGAGTAACTATGAGCATTTTTGAGGTTCGCTGAAAAGGACACCATAAAACGCTTGACGTCTTGATTACAAGAACAACTTGACAGTAAAGCACATTATGCGCCGCAAGTCTTGCACTTTCCTTTAAGAGGCTGAAGCCGCACCAGGCACGGTATCACAAAGTTTACTTAACGAGCCGCTGCACCGCTTTGAAAGTCTCGGTATTCGATTCAACCAGCATCTCAAAGAGAGCAGTTTCGACCGAAGACGGGATTGCACCGGCGCCGACCATCTTCTCCATCCCAATATCTCTATTCTTCTGGCTGCGGCTGGCTATGGCGTCCGAAATCAGATGCACCTGAAAGTCGTGAGCGATGAGGTCGTGCACTGTTTGACTTACACAAACATGGGCCTCGATGCCGGTAACCAGAATTTGTTTGCGTCCGAAATCCTGAACCTCATTAACAAATTCCTGACTGCCCAAACAACTGAAGCAACTCTTTTCAAACCGTTTGTGGTCGCCCAGACAGGCGGCAATCTCTGAGACAATGTTTCCCAGTCCTTGAGGATACTGTTCCGTGACAAATACCGGCACTTTTAAGATTTTGCTCGCCTCAACCATAATCGATATATTGCGAGTGAGATTTGCAAAGTCCTGAATGTGCTTTCGGAAACTTTCCTGCACGTCTACGATAAGAAGAATGGCTTCGCTCTGGCTTACTAACTGCGGATGTCGCACCTTTGCACCTTGATTTGCCTGTCAATATGTCGCTTCAAGAAATCGCTCCCAGCATAACTGGCAAAGTAATAATGCGGGATGACCAGCCGCTAATATACTGTATTGAATTCCACAAATTGATCACCAGTCCCGCCATATTTAAAACCTGAAATGAGCCGACCCTGAGACAGATGATGGCAAGAGAACCAATTGCCAGAAGAGGAAGATAAATTGCCGCCCATTCTTGCAAATTACTACCTCACATATAAGTGCAACTCTCGTTGCACGTACTGCGACATTCCGATTAAGCCGGAAAACATCAGAATCAAAGAGACTTCTCCTGAGGTCATAATTGAGAACCTGGCCGCTTTGAAAAGACTTGGCGTCAAAGTCGTGGACTTTACAGGCGGCGAGCCCCTCATTTACAAACACTTCGTCAAAGTGGTGCGCGCCGCCAAGGAAATGGGCTTCTTCATCAGCGTGGCCAACACCGGCACTCTATACCAGCGAGTGGCGCGCGACATCAAGGGTCTTGTTGACGACCTCAAATTCTCTCTTTCTACGGTCGATCCTGCAGCCTACAAGGCGGAGCGGGGCATCGACGGCCATGCACGAGTAATCGAAAGCATTAAATTGGCTCGCAGTCTTGGTGAGCAGCCATCCATTATCGCCACCGCCACTCCGGAATCGATTTGGGAGATGGAAAAGGTTGTGCGTTTGGCGCAGGACTTGGGCGTAATCGTGCTTCTCGGCCCCGTCTTCGACTATTGCGATAACGACCTGCTGCATAAGGAAGGCATCGAAGAGATCAGACGTCTTTCCAAGATGGACAATGTTTGCGTTAACTGGGCTTTCCTTGAGTTCTATCTTGACGGGGGCAATCAGATCAAACAGCCGCGGTGCCGAGCAATCTCCTCAACGATCGTCATTTCACCAGACGATCATTTGCTCTTGCCCTGCTACCACATGCACGACGAAAGAATCAAAATCACGCATGAGAATGGGCGCTCCAATCTTGATGACCTCTGGCACAGTACGCACGTTCAGGAAAAACGAAAAATGGAAGGGGCTTGGGGATATTGCCAGGGTTGCACTATCTGGTGCTATTTCGAAACATCCTTTTTATGGCCACCCGACAAGTACTTTTTCTTAAACACAAAGAGCAAGCTGCGCTGGGCCAAAGAAAGAGCAAAACAATACCTCGAACTAAAAACCGGTCTTAATCTCACCCGTCGATTGCCCGGCGAACCGGCAAAGCAGTTGACAGCAATTTCCACAAACCCCCTGTCCGGCGCTCGAGCAACGGGTGGCAGCTGCGGAAGCGACTGTTCATCCAGCTCACAACACAGCTCGGCGGAAGAAGGCGTGCCCGTGGAAATCAGGAGACGGAATTAGCTCTGAGCTTTCGGAAGAAACGCCTGCTGGCGGTGTTGTTTGGTCTGGAAGCGATTGCACTTGTTTGGGCTTGGTGTCCGGCCGTCCGAAAACCGAAAGGATACCTGTTAGATTTTTCCGCCAAAATCTGACACCAGCCGCAAATCGTCTACTAGTGGGCATTCTTGGAAGCAATTGCACTTATTTGGGCTTGGAGTCCGGCTCTCCGAAAACCGAAAGGCACCTGTTAGATTTTTCCACCAAAATCTAACACCAGCCACAAATCGTCCGCTGGTGGGCACTCTTGGAAGTAATTGCACTTATTTGGGCTTGGAGTCCCGCTCTCCGAAAACCGAAAAGGCATCTGTTAGATTTTTCCGCCAAAATCTAACACCAGCCGTAAATCGTCCGCCGGTGGGCATTCTTGGGCATTTTGACCCTTATTTTCTGCCCGCCAGGCTAAATTCCCTCAGTGAACATTCCAGTGGAAGCAGAAAGACCCGTGTTAGACATTTTCGCCAAAATCTAACAACCTGCAAAAGATCGGTGTTGAGGGGTTGCCATCTTTTGCCTTTCATCAGTTAACAGCGCTGATGCGATATGGAGCTCTTTATGGTATAACCACAACACATGGGGCGTTGGCGCAGTTGGTAGCGCGCTTCAATGGCATTGAAGAGGTCACGAGTTCGAATCTCGTACGCTCCAAGGTTTAAAGCGGTGCATTCCTCTGTAATGGGCGTCAGCGAGACTCGGTCAAGACGCGCCGTTGTAGAGCATTTCACGCTCCGGTCGCAAGGTCCTGCTGGGTGGCGCCTGGTCTGGGGCAAACGCAGATTTCCCAACAGGCAAGCGCAGGCAGGGCAGCACAAAATCGTTTGAGCAAAGAAGAGCTTTAATAGATAAAATTGAGCTTACCGGACAAACCGTGCCAGCTACACTCTTACCAACTTCGATAGGCTTCGGTGATGGACATAAAGCCGCACATGGTCAAACAAATTGTTGGGCTAGCAGTGATTTCGATTGGCATCTTGCTTCTGGTCTTTAATGGCATTGGCACGATTTTTCGCTCCGTTCCGACCTATCTGAGCCCCGTCACGACGCCAGCAGTTTTTCGGCCGAGCGCGTACAACGAATTGCTCAAAGCGTTCGTGAAGGACGATTTTGTTGACTATGCTCGACTGAAGTCATCTCCGCTTCTTCAAAAGTCTCTGGACGAGCTGGCCAAAGTCAGCGCCCAGAAAATGCTGGACCCCAAGGAGCAACTCTCCTATTGGTTAAACGCCTACAATCTGCTGACGCTGAAAATCATCTGCGATCGTTATCCGATTACAAATCTCGAACAGCAGCTCGGCAATGACACCAACGCACGCAAATTCAACGTTGGCGGTCAAATGATGTCGGTGCAAGACATCATGATTCAAAAGATAATCCCCTTGTTGCGAACGACCGATCCGCGATATCTGTTCTTCATCTGCGGCGGCGCCGTGGGACATCCGGCCCTTCTCGATCATCCAATCGAGCCGGACAAAATGGATTCGGATATGGAAGTGGCATCCTTCAAATGGATATCGCATCCACGAAACGTTCGCTACGACGACATTACGCAGACGCTGTACGTTTCGCCCTTCCTCAATTGGTACAACCAGGTGTTGAGCACGCGCTACGAGAATCCGTTCGAGTTTGTGATTCCGTACTTGGATGAACGCATGCAAACCGTGGCCCATAAGGCCGCCACTATCAAGTCGTTCGGCCAGCGATTCAATTGGACCTTGAACGATCTGGCGTTGAAAGAAAAGCTGACTGCAGGCAAGTGAACGGAGGATTGATGAGGCGTCATACTCAGGCCCTTCTTCCGGTACTGCCGTCGTTCTTTGCATTTTTAACCCTGGTTATGATTGTTCATCTTTGCCCTTTCGACCATGGGCCGGCTGCTCCCAGGGCTCTCGCTCAAAAATCCAGCAACGCCATCTTGCTTGTCTATCCCAAGGATGGCGCCCTTATTTCTGCGGCCTCCTCATTCTTGATTGGAGCGGCGCCGCCAGGCTCATCATTGACGGTAGACGGACAGCCTGTGCGCTTGAATCGATTTGGCTACTTCGCTCATGTGGTGCCCTTAAACCCCGGACGCAATACTTTTACTTTGAAGCTCACCAATGGTCCGGCCCTCGGCTCCGATGTAAGCCGCACGATTTCCGTTCAGCGGGAGATGCCACCAGAGCCAGTACCAGCCGGGCGGTTTACCCTCATTCCCGAATCAATTACACCGGCAGAAGACAAGGGCGTTTTGCCTGGTGATATCGTCGAATTCTCAGTGCGCGCCACGCCACAATGCAAAGTGGAGGTCATTCTCGATGATGACAAACTGGGGCTCTGGCCGTCTCAGGCCCTGCGCGCCAAGGCACGGGGAGCGGCACGACGGCAAGCGCCAAAAGGGGGGCAAAGAAGAAAAGGCAAATCAACCTGTCTCAGCCCGCAAGCGCAGGCCGTCAATGTCGGATTGGACGCGGCATATGGACAGGTTTTCCAGCGCCTCCCTGCAGCCAGAGCCGATCTTTATATCGGCTTTTACAAGGTGGCTCCTGACGATCGCTGGAACGGATTAACCCCTAAGTTCTGCTTGCGCAATGGCACCAAGGAAATAATGGTTCCGGCAAAAGCACGTTTGACTGTGATCGGACAACCCTGGTTGGCGCGCACACGAAGTCAGAATACGATTGTGCGTTTGGGTCCTGGACAGGCACGAACGACACCGCTTGCAGAAGGAGTAAGATTGCTGGCTGATGGCTGGCAAGGCAGGCACGTGCGATGTCTGTACGCAGCCAACAGACACGTATGGATCGACAAAGACGAGCTGGTGTTTGAGAGCGCACCGCCAGTGGGACAACAACCATTCATCACTGCCGCTCTCCCGTCATCAGCGGTCCGCACTGTCAATACGGGACGCGACGCTTATGGGGACTATGTCAGTTTGCCGCTAAACCAACGCCTGCCCTATCAAATCGAGCAGTGTCTGAAACCCAACAAGCTGACGCTCAAGCTTTATGGTGCCACATCCGATACCGACTGGATAAGCCCTGCCGATCCGCAAGCCTCTGACCCGCCTGCCGGCACTGAGATGATCGATCATCTCCATTGGAAGCAACCAGCCGACGGCATATATGAGCTCACCATCGCGCTCAAAGGGGATCGTCAGTGGGGATACAAAGTTGAATATGAGAACACGTCCTTGAAGCTAAGAATAAAACATCCGCCACGACTTGCAGCCGGTGCCGCTTCACTTCAGGGATTGAGAATTTGCGTGGATCCCGGACATGGCGGCAGCGAGACTGGATCGATAGGTTGCTCGGGAGTTCGCGAATCGCTGGTCAATCTGCAGATGGCGTTGAAATTCAAACGCCTGCTGGAAAAAGAAGGGGCGCAGGTGATCATGACGCGCACCAGCGAAGACGAAGGACCGTCCCTCGATGAGAGAGTCAAGACGGCCGTGAGAGCGGATGCCGATTTGCTGGTGTCGGTGCACAACAATGCCCTTCCTGACGGGCGCAATCCCTGGAAAGAACATGGCACTTCGTCCTATTTCTATCACCCGCAATCGAGCGAAGTTGCGCGCACGCTAAAGAACTCTCTCGTCGACGCAACAGGATTTCCAGACCTGGCGTGCCGCTATCAGAACCTTGCCTTGTGCCGCCCCACCGCCATGCCGGCCTGCCTGGTTGAAGTCGGCTTCATGATTCATCCAGATGAATTTGCGCTTCTCATAGATCCCGCCTATCAAGACAGAATCGCTGAGGGCTTGCTTGTGGGCATTCAGAACTATCTGGGAAGGGCTGGCAAATGACGCGCATAATTGTCGATGTAGGAAACAGCAGAATTTCCATCGCAAGCTCAGGCAACGGCCATCTGAGCGTCATGCGACACTATGACACCAACGATGCGGAGGCGGCGGCTGACTATATTGTCGCCGAAAGCGGCCGCCTCATGGCACCAGTAGCGTTTGCCTCAGTAGTTCCCCAGGCAAGAGAGGTTCTCGTCACCAAACTGACAGAGTCCGGCCGTACCTTTCATGAGATAACAACCGCCAATCAAGGCATTATCCACTCCGTGTATCCCTCCATGGGAGTGGATCGCATCGCCTGCATCGCCGCTGCTTTGAGGTTTCACGGTCAGGGCAAGGGGGCAATCGTGCTCGATTTCGGCACCGCCACCACATTTACCGCCTGCGACGAAAATGGGACGTTCAAGGGTGGCTGGATTACGCTCGGTCTTGGGCGAACCCTCAAGGCATTGAACAGAAACACAGGACAGTTGCCGGATCTCGCTGACAAATTGCAGAACGCGCAAGATGTTTTGCTTGGCTTCAGCACCGAAAATGCGATATTGTCCGGCACCCTCTTGGGACACGTAGGCATCGTCAGCGAGTGGGTGTCAGAGTTTCGCAAACAGACACCGGGGGAATACCGCATTCTTGCCACCGGCGGCTATGCACCGATGGTCATGCCGCTCACCGATTTGATAGACGCGTATGAGCCGGATTTAGCGCTTAAAGGCATAGACCTTATAGCGGAGGCGGCAGCGGTCCCAGAGGGTCAAGTCTGAAGCAACGCTCGAGTTCGTCTCGATAGGTGCTGTTGGTAAGCGCTTCGGGAGAAAACATCTCATCTTCCCAGTAGCTTGCCTCTTTTCCGCGCAACTCCTCAATACGCTTCAAGAGATTAGACGGCAAAGTGTCCTCGAACATTTTTGGCCCCATTTCTAGTTCTCGCTATATTCAAAATGCATCTTCTTACATCCCCTCACATCCGCCTCTGCCGGGGGTGGGCAGACTTCATGAAATCGCCGGTTGCACATACGCTGGTACAACAGTTTGGTCGCATTGCTTATCGCTTTGATTTCCACTCATCCATGCACCGGAGATACTGATAAAATGCGCTCTTCGATAACCGAAAAGCTTTACTGTGAGCCAGTTTAGAACGATCAACGCAAAGAGCAAGCCTTGACTTCTGCTGCCAATCGTTAAAAGAACGGAAAGATTGAGCAGCCTTTGGGCAATCTTTCCCTGGCCGCAAGAAGCCCACTTGACTAGTGCGGAATACCTTCGCCGACCTGCCTTTTTGCTGTGCCGGGCTTTCTTTGTAGTGATAATATGACGTTAGTGATCAACCCACCTCTTAGAAGAGGATGCCTATGAATCTTAAGCTGCGTCTTGAGAGATTATGCGATTCCCGCTCATGGGTCAGGCTTCATTTCGCGGACGGGACGAGCGCCATGGGTCGGGTGCTCCGCATCGGTCATGACTACATCGAAATCGAATCCTACGGCGAGGCTGATAATCCCACCAACCGCGATTATTCCAAACACCTCGTGCCATTGAATCTGGTGAAAATGATCACCATAGAGTCTTCCACCTTTGCAGAGGCAGAGCGCAATCGCCTGCAATACCTGTCGCAACTGGAAAGCAATTCGGAGTCCATGCCCGAAATGGAGAAGTGAGACGGAGAGTCAAGATAAAAGCCGCAGGCGCACCTTCTTCTTTATTTCGCTTCGCTCTTTACCTGGACTTTTCGCTTTTCCCTCTCGTACCAGCCCTCTTTGTTGACCTGGGGCGGGCGGGTGACGGCAAGATTTCCTGGCGGCACATCCTTTGTCACCACCGAGCCTGCGGCTACCACCGCATTTTCTCCCACTGTCACGGGAGCGACCAGAACCGCATTGCTGCCCGTTGAGGCGCCATCGCATATGGTGGTGCGAGACTTCACCTTGGTTATGTGATTGTAATTGGCAGTTATGGTTCCAGCGCCTATATTGACGCCTTTGCCCAGGGTAGCATCGCCGACGTAACTCAAGTGCGAGGCATTCGTTTTGTCATCGATAACGCTTTTTTTGACCTCGACAAAGTTGCCCACGCGCACATTGTTATGAACTACAGTGTGTTCTCGCAAGTGAGCAAAAGGCCCGATTCTGCAATTGGCGCCAACTTCCGAGTTGACGATCAGCGATTGCTGAACCACTGAATTATTGCCCACTACCACATGTCCGTGCATAGTCACATTGGGCCCGACAACACATGATTCTCCTATTTCTATGTCGCCAATCAACATGCACGAGGGAAGGACAACCGTCTCCTGTCCGATTTTCACCTCCGGTGATATCCAGGTAGAATCCGGATCGAGAATGGTTACTCCGGCCTCAAGTGACAACCGCATGAGAGTGATGTCTCTAAGAAGTCGAGCCGCTTCCGCAAGCTCGAGGCGCGAATTGATTCCGGATACTTCGCGCCAATCGGGAGCCAGGACCGAAGACATTTTGCGCCCGTTTTCATGGGCCCAGCCAATTACATCCGTCAGATAGTATTCCTTTTGGCGATTGTCGTTTTTCAGCGTGCTTAGCGCCTCGCGCACCTCAGGCCACTGGAAGCAATAAATGGCCGGATTGATCTCTCTAATCTTCCTTTGCTCATCACTGGCGTCTCTGTCTTCGATGATGCCCGTCACCTTGCCGCTTTCATCGCGTAAGATTCGCCCATAGTTTTTCGCATCTTCCACTTCTGTGGTTAGAAGTGATACCACTGCCCCAGAACGCTGATGCTCCTCAATGAGTGTTCTCAGCGTCTTGGCTGTAAGCAAAGGCGTATCGGCCACAGATACGAGGAGCGTGCCATGAAAGCTTTCCAGCTCCGGAACAACCTGCATCAATGCATGTCCTGTGCCCAGCTGCGGCTCCTGCAAATGCGTTGAAATGGGGGTCAGAGCTGAAATGTTTTGCAGATGCTCTTTTACCTGGTCAGCACCATGTCCGATTACCACATGAATGCGCTCCGCGTTGAGCTCGTCGCAAGCGGAAATAATCCTCGCCAGGATGCTCTTGCCAAGCACTTCGTGTAAGACTTTGGGCTTGCTTGATTTCATCCTCTTGCCGAGTCCGGCACCAAGAAGAACCACTCTTGTACGACCCGCGCCGTCATGAGACATCTTGAAAAACCTTACAACCCTGATGACAGCAGCCTATTATAGCGGGGTCATACCTCAATATATGCTCGTCGGGCACTTTCCTCCGCCAGTGGGCGTGTTAGAAAAAGGCAGAAAGATCTAACAAGTGAAAATGCAAAGAGAACGAGGACGAGAGCAGAGCCGATTTCGCATTCATCAATGGGCTCGTTTTCCGCAAACTGCAGCCTGTGCCGGATAAAGCGACAGAGCAACGATCCACTGTTAGAAAATTACGGAAAAATCTAACAGCGACCTAACTGGCAAGAGCCATAGTGGCGGACATGCAATTGGCAAACGCCAGCGAAGCCGGAATCACTTCCAGTGCATCCCATGTGGTGTCTTCGAGCTGGTCTTTCTGGTCCTCCTCAAACAACGAGGCAAAATCCAGGGGGTCGCAAGAGGCGCCGAAAAGCGACACCGCTCTTTGGACCTTTTCCAGTTGCTGCCCATGCACCCGCATCCTTACCGTTGCTTGAGTCAGCGAACGCCAGCGTTTAGCTTTGGCGGCAAGAGCCGGAGACAATTGGCGGAGACTGCTGAGGGCGACCATTTCATCTACCGTCGTTGCCGCGGTTTCGAACATGCGAATGGCGTGCTCAGCCTCCTTTTTGTGCTCAGGAGCCAGCATGCTGAAGACTTCAGCCATTTCGCCTTCCAATTTGCTTGCCTGCTGAGCTTCCTCCGTGATACTCATGGTATGGAATTTTTGAACGTTTCTTCGTCTCAAGGCAGAGACCTTTCGCATAAAGTCATCAAGCGCGGCTCTCGAAAGTTGAAGTCCGAAGAGCCCAAGCTGGTACTGAGAATGCCTGCCCATCTCAGCAACTAGTTCGATACTCTCATCCGCATCATCGCTAGCCATGACAAGCAAATAGCGAATATAAAGGGGCAGGATGCGAATCAATCTCAGTTTGGCTATACGACCGTTCGCAGCGCACTGGTCTAGAATTTTCAGTTCGGCATAAACAGATGGCGCTGCTTTTGCCAGCTCTTCTTTGCGCAAGCGGAGAAAGCAATCTCGGTATTCGGAACGCTCATGAAATTCAAGCCGATTAATTTCCCTGAGCACATCACTGACTTTCTGGCGCACGACGGGCTCCAACGAAGCTATCGCTTCATTGATCCTTTTCACCTGCAGGGAAGTCTGATTGGTGGGCTGCGCGGCTTCCAGCTGCTTCAACGCATCGATTAGCACGTCTAGTTCTGATGGCTGGATTTCATCGACGAATCGTAGTACGGCCGAAAGTCCCGCCTCCGGACGGTGGCTCTTGCCCGACTGAAAGTGCTTAAGCGCCACCTTGAAGTCCTCGAACAGCTCCAAAATTGAGGTCAGCCGGCTAGATATCGCAGCCGTCAGGAATTTCTGCGATTGCGTTTCCGCCTGCGGCATGCACACGTACTGCCAATAATCAGGCGAGGAAGAAACAGCTGAGTGCTGGAGTTGAGCGAGCGAATCCATAATCTAGTGAAAATGCCGGAGGGAATGATATAAATCTAAGGTTTGGGCATTGCATTTTTGTTGCAGCCTGAAATTTTCCGTTGTGAAGGAACGCTCAAAAAATAAATGGTCCTTTTGCACACTGAGGGCAAAAGCCGATCCTGATGGTCCGACATCGCATGTGGTGTCATCAAAAGCAATAAACGGCGGCCTCAGCCGTCGTCGCTGGAATCCACCGCCATCTTCTTCCGCCTGGCATCGGAGAGAAGGGGTGGCATGTTTTACCACCCTGGTTCCCCGATCCCTGCAGCTGCAACTGATAAGCTCAGCTTAGTTGGAGATTGTGAACAATTGGTATCTTAGAAAAAATCGCCTTACATGGCGCATCGCCTCCATAAGACATGGCCAAAATCCTCATTGTTGAAGACGATAGCGCTCTTTCAGTCACCATTCGCGACTGGTTGACCTATGAGCATCATATTGTCGAAATTGCCGCCAGCGGAGCTGACGCTCTGGCATTGCTCGGTGCATCCGGCTATGACCTGGTGGTACTTGATCTCTCTATCCCGAAAGTGCAGGGTATTGACGTACTTCGTGCATATCGCGAAAAAGGGGGTCTTGCGCCTGTGTTGATACTTACCGGGAAAGGCGATCTTGACGACAAAGAGGAGGGCTTTGATGCCGGCGCAGATGACTACGTCACCAAGCCCGTGCATCTAAGGGAGTTGTCGGCTCGCGTAAAAGCCTTGCTGCGCCGTCCCAGAGAAATCGTTCAGGAGAAATTGCGGTTCGGCTCTCTGGAACTCGATCCGTCAGCATACCGGGTAACGAAAGACGGCAAAGAATTGAGGCTTGCCAAAATGGAATTCGCGTTGCTCGAATTTTTGATGCGTCATCCCGGTCAGGTTTTCTCCCCTTCTACTTTGCTTGAGCGCGTTTGGGTTTCGGAGTCTGAGCGCTCACCTGAGAGCCTCCGCACCCTGATCAAGAAATTGCGACAAAAAATCGATTCGCCCGGTCAAACAAGCCACATCGAAAACGTGCATGGCGTCGGCTACCGTTTTCAGCCAAATGAAGCTTGCTGATGGTTGCCGAGGCAAGAAACAGCCAGGAAGACCCAATCCACTGCAACCGTGGCGGTATTACTGCAACGCAGCATAGAGCGATGAATCATCTGATCGATTCAGGACTACTGGAAAAACAAGAAGCGGGGCCTTTTACGTGAGCACTCCCCGCTTTCCTGAAAGTTTGTTTTAAGTGGTCGCAGTGTTGGTGCCGCCCCAACGGACTCGATCCCTCGAGTCCCTCGACTGGAGATACTGCGATGTTGTTATCTTAGTTCTACAACGCTCTTGCCAAAAGGCTTTCAAACTTCACCTTTCGTTTAGTTTGACGCTTATACCTTGGGAAGGTTCCGAAGACATGGAGCTTTTTAAGGTCGGCCTTCACTTGGAGGTTCTGGCGCAAGCCAATAAGAAAGCGGCGGTCGGTAGTTCCGATCGCCGCCGTCCCCTCCTGTAAAGTCCATTTCGGCAGTCTCAAGCCCGCGTTCAGATATCTCCCCTCCTCGGGAGTTCTACATTAAACGGGGAAGATTGGCTCGCACGCACCGAATAACTGCATTGAAGCATTCAAACGCGCATCAATCCAGCACTCTTTGCAACTAATGAAGTGGCCCGCATCTAATCGGCCAAACTGGCCCGTGTCCCGACCTACGCTCAATGACATGCCTTAACGTGTCAATGCCAGTCTGGGGTATTATCTCTTTAGAATTAGTAACGCTTAACAACAGATGCTTAAACGCATACGCATAACTGTCATCATCCTCTTCCTCATGTCCGCGACCCTAAGCCCGTCGCTGGCGCAGTTTCGCACTAGTTATTCGGCGCGCTTGCAACCAGGCGGGAGCGCCCCGGCCGCCGGCTGTCCCATCAGGCTACCGCCAAACGTCTACCCGCAGTTCCTGTTGAATGGCAGAGTCGCACACTGGTTGCCCGAGCAAATGCCTTTAAAGGTATACGTG
>DATNRC010000534.1:0-17003 GCA_036703705.1 Candidatus Obscuribacterales bacterium | reverse complement strand
ACGGAGGTGCGACAAATGATTGACAGATCGGCTAGTCTGGCGCGTCCGGCGTACTCGCACAGGCAACCTGCGAGCCAGGAACAATTGTGATCAACGTCTTGCGGAAATGTTCTCTTTACGGATGAAGCATTTGACGTGATGACTCGTGGTCTGGCTGGCTCGGCGCGCAAAGGTAGAGCCACAAAAGTAAGGGTTGATCGAAACGGCAAGGCAGCGTGCGACTGATTCCACCTCCGACATAGGCGTAAAGGTGAAAAACGGACACAAAATGCGTCGACGTCATCACCTATGATGGAAAGCTCCGACATAAGCTACCGACGGCGGAATCGGGCAAGCAAGACGTTCAGAATAGTAAACGCAAACTGCGATGACGTTCGGTTTGCTGGATCTTCAGCTTTGTGCGGCAACACCATAGCGATGGGCTGATTGACAGGGGCGGCAGGCGCCGCCCCCGATTCTGACATTTAGCCTGCAATTTGCAGGAGCTCCTTCGCACGCTTTCGCGCATAATGCAGCCTGGATCGCACCGTGCCGATCTTGGCGCCGGTTACACGGGCTATCTCCACGTAATTGCAGCCGGACGAGTAAAGTACCAGCACTTCTTTGAGCGGCTCTGCCAACTGTTCTAATACCTGGAGCAATTGTGGGGGGACGTCAGATTCATGATCGAAATCGGTCGCAGTTCCGGCCCTGCCATTCATATACACCATGCCGAACTGGTCGGCATGTTCGCAAACACAACCGGGCGAACCATCTATGTTTGTGCTGACGTATGCGCGCTCACGTGCCACGGCGCGAGCTGCATCGCTTGCCGCACTTCGCACGGTCTTGTAAAGCCAGCCGACTGTTGGCGGCCGACTGCCGGTGCGAGCCAGCAGCTTGACCAGTGCATTATGTGCCACATCGTCTGGCTCGAATGTGCCGATGTGTCCGTAGCGCCGGGCCATGCGCCGAGCCAGGCGGAACATAGTCTCGAATTCTTCTTTAGCATGCATGCTCATTGATAAAACCTCCATGTGAGCAGTCGGCCTTTCGCCGCGCACACGGGGCACGGGGTTGGCTCCGCGGGTCAAGCGGAAGATAGGTGCACGCTGCCCGGCAGAAATCCGACACGCTTGATGCGCGGTGGCGCCAACCCCGTATGATGGAAAAACGAAACGGCAAGCCAGGAATCGTCCTCACAGATGCCGCGACGTTCTGGTGAGCGAGGGCTTGCCGTAGTCCCCGCCGCTCACCGCTGCCGGATTTGCTCCGTCCTGAGCGCACTCGTAGCCGGACGCACCAGTGCGCTCTGTTTGCTCGCCTTGTCTGTCTTGACCGCTCCGCTAAAATCGAGCGGGCGAAGGCGCGCAAGTTTTTCTGCTGCCGTCTATTGCCCGCCTTCGCTCGCAGCTTAAACAGCGGAGCGAGTCAAGACTTATCGACACGAGGTCGATCAAATGATCAGACATAGTCTCAGAGCACCTCCGCGCTCTGTCCTCAGGTAAAAGACTCATTGAGTCCGCCCGCGCCGCGAGTAAGTGATGAAAGCGGTTAATAGAAGGGCACCAAAGCTCCGACATTCCGAGCCATACGGCAATCAAGGAGCAAGGGGAGACCAGCAAGGTTAGTGTACACGAACCACCGTAGATTCCGTCATTCGCTAAGTGGTGAAACATGGCTGACACACCATACCTAAAAAGGAAGCGGGTTGGCTTGTTGGAGAGTCTTGTCCAACAGTGTGGAGGCTATATTCCCGCCGGAGTACAGGTGGAACCTAAACTGGTCGCAAGTCAAATGATCGGAACGTGGTAAGCGTCATGGGCTCTCGTCTGTTCAACGAGTAATCGGAGCGTAAGCGACGGCTAATGCCCAGGACGTAGCGGATTCTGAAGGAAGCAAATGCTTCGCCGTAATGGCGAAGATAGGGACCATGCCCACGTCGAAAGGCGGCTGACTTTCAGAGAGTGTCCTGCGAAATATCAAAGTGAAGGATTCGAACAACTGTGAAAGATAGAACCAAATACGGTATCGGAGCAGAAGGACAGACTCCAGAGTGGACTCTCATACCATGGGATTACATCGAAAAGTCTATCAGAAAACTGAGACAGCGAATATTTCGTGCTACGCGCGAGCAGAAGTGGAAGGTGGTTCGAAGCCTCATGAAACTAATGCTGCGCAGTTACTTTAATCTGCTTGTGTCTGTACGCAGAGTCACTCAGGAAAACAAAGGCAGGAAAACTGCCGGCGTTGATAAAGAGCTGGCTATGACACCGAAAGCGCGAATGGCTCTCGTTCGGAGCATGGGTCGGTACACGCTCTGGAAGGCGCAGCCAACCAGACGGGTATACATTCCGAAACCGGGTAAACCGGGAGAGCAACGACCGTTGGGAATTCCAACTTTGCGCAATCGGGTTGCACAGACAATTGTGAAGAACGCACTCGAACCGTCTTGGGAGGCTCGCTTCGAGCCGCACACATACGGCTTCCGACCCGGTAGAAGCATTCACGACGCGATTCAGCGCAGCTGGGATTGCTTGAAGGGCAGGTCCCTGCGTCCATGGGTTTTAGACGCGGATCTGAAAAGTGCATTCGACAAAATTTCACATGAGTACATTCTCGAAGCCATCGGACCAGTGCCCGGTCGTGAGCTTATTCGGCAATGGCTAAAAGCAGGATACGTAGAGGCAGATTTCTTTCACGACACCGACAGCGGCGTTCCGCAAGGCGGAACGATTTCGCCACTGTTGTTGAACGTCGCGCTGCACGGCTTACAGCAAACATTGGGTCCGGCATATAGCGTCATCGTTTACGCCGACGATCTGATTGTGTGCGGCAAAACGCGTGAACAGATTGAAGCTGCAAAATCGACCATTGAAGATTGGCTGAAGCCGCGAGGTCTAACATTGCACCCAGAGAAGACTCGGATTGTTCACATCAATGATGGGTTCAACTTCCTTAGCTTTTCAATTCGACAGTATAAAGGCAAATGCCTTATCAAGCCTCAGAAAGACAAGGTGCTTGCATTCCTCGCGAAACTGCGCTTGTGGCTGAACAACAACAAGCAAGCAAAAGCCGAGAATGTCATCCGACACTTCAACAAAATCCTCCCAGGATGGTCGAACCACTACTCGCACGTCGTTAGCAAGCAAGCGCTCTGCTACGTCGACAATGAGATCTGGAAGATGCTTTGGAAATGGTGCATTCGGCGCCATCCAAATAAGGGGAAGCGCTGGGTAGCGAAGAAGTACTTCGGTCGTCATGGAAATGACAACTGGGCATTTCACGCTCACGATGGCAAGAAAACTATTTACCTATTTGATGTGCGCTTGGTAAAAATCGAGCGGCACATCAAGGTGAAAGGTGATGCCAGCCCGGACGATCCTGCTCTTCAAGAGTATTGGCGAACACGGGCAGAAAAGCGCAAAGCATACCAGCGACAGCGTTCGGTAACAAGCGTCCGGTCGCGAACCGGATAGGATGCGCGAGCCGCGTGTTGGGAAACCTGCACGCGCGGTTCTTGGAGGGGATGAGGGTGGTGACACCCTCATCCTACTCGGCGGGTCGTTTGATCAACGACGCACAAAAAGGGCCGGCGTGACGCAGACGCGCCAGCCGGCCCTCGTGAGGCAACGGAAATTATTCACGCTGAAATCTCTTGCAGCTCCTTTCGCAGATCCTCAATGATTGCTCTTG
Source organism: Candidatus Obscuribacterales bacterium (assembly GCA_036703705.1). GTDB lineage: Bacteria > Cyanobacteriota > Vampirovibrionia > Obscuribacterales > Obscuribacteraceae > DATNRC01. The sequence goes on along the minus strand of DATNRC010000534.1, from coordinate 13,328 downwards.
CGATTCTGTTGCATGAGAACGAATTGACAGGAGACTTTGCTCTGATTTCCAGTGCCACCACAGCGCCGGCTGAAGCCGGCTTGGCCGCGAAGCGGATTACCAGTTCTCGCTTTTCCTTCCAGTCAGGCAGAATTTGTTCCTGATACTCAAGAACGGCATTGTGGCAATGTCCTTCCTGTGAGAGATTCCACTGGAAATTCGGTTGCGTGTTCTTGCCAAGAACAATCTTGAGATATTCGATAACGTTTGAAGGAGTCCTCGCTGTTCTGAAGTAGAAAACTTTCTCCTGAAGTTTGATAATCTCGGTTTCGGCAAAGAACCAACGGAATAACAGGATCGTGCAATATACAGACGAACCGAGTATGAGCATCTGTAGCCAATCTGGAAACTCTCTGCCCACATCCGGAAATAAAAACCGAATGATGGATGCGATTATCCACATCGGACCAAATACCGCTCCAATGCCGAGCACGAATCCCAGGATTGCTGACTGATCGGAACTGCTGTTTTGCTGTTCACAACCGAGCTTACGCAAGAGAGCCTGCAACGAGCTGAATCGAAGATCTGTGGCTGGGAACCAGCCGGTTTCAGGTTCCTTTGATTTTTTGCTGGCTGTTTGTCCCTGTCTGGTGGAGTATCCTTTCGGCGGCGGTTGATGATGAAAGTCGTAATGGCCGGATCGTGTCGAGCCTTGTCTTGTACCGCCACAGGTTGCGGACCCTGTTGTTCCTTTGCTCTCAGCATGAGTGCCGCCACCAGGAGAACGTGACTGAGAGCCTGCTTCGCTCTTAGTACGGTGGGATGCAGACAGGGTTCTCGGCGGAGGGATGCTCGGATTTTGCTCGAACCATTTCTTCAAATTGTCCCGAGCATTGTTGATTTGTTTCTGCTTTTCGAGTGCTTGTTTGTGACTGCTTGGATTAGCAACATGTTGATCCGGGTGATGGATGCGCGACAGGCGTCGCCAAGCTTCGTTCACTTGCTTCACGGTGGCACCGGGCGTCAAGTTCAACGCGCAGTAGCAAGCATCGTAATCTATGTTCGCCATGGGAACCTCTTCGCTTTTGAAAGCGCGAAGGAAGGGGCGCTTAGCGCCCCTTCGTATCGAGAACAGTTTGCGGGCGAACACCTAGCAAAGCAGCTAGGGTGTTGTACTTCAGGGCTTGGCAGTGTTTGCCTTGGCGGCAACAAACGTGTCCTAGCAACCTGTAAGTTTCGGCAAGCTTTTTGCCGTCGCCTGCACCGACGTTTGCATAAATCCGGCAGGCTGTTACAAGCCCTTTTTCGGCGAGCTTATATCCGCCGCGCCTTTGTAGATACGCTTGCGCTGCTTTGAGCAATGCGTCCGCCACGCGTTCAGGCTCTTCAACGCGAGCGGCGATGTCTTCGCCAAGCTGATACAGCTTTTCTACAAGCTGCACATAAAGAGCTTCGGCTTTGTCGGCCTGGGCAAAGGCGGCGTTACCGAATGCGACGGCATCGGCAAGGTTGATCTTATTCATGAGAATCTCCCGTTATGAAAAAGGAGAGAGTTCTGACGTGAACTCTCTCCATGAGGAAAAGTAGATGGGTTCTTCAATCGCGAAGAATCAAGAAGCGTCCCGGTCGACGGCTGGATGCATGCTCTTCTTGATCAATTGCGCCAGACCGTTTGCTGTAAGCAATCGGCGCTGCTCGATGCGAACGACCGCGACTTTGCGTTGCTTGATCATTCGGCGAATGGCGTGCTCAGAAAGTCCGAGCAAATGTGCAGCTTGTCGCACTGTGAAGAGCTGAAGATCTGTACTGTGGTGTTGCATGTAACCTCCACGCATTGGTGGCATGAGATGATCACGCCTGAAATATTTAGCCGGCCGCAATTCTGCGGCTGGCGATGAAGGCGTCCAAATCTGACTTTTTGTACTTAGCGAGGCGGCCGATTTTCACAATCGGCAGCGGATAACGCTTTGTACAATGCCATATCGCTAACGTCTCAGGAGTGACGCCGAGATATTCGGCAGCTTCCCTTCGGGTGAGCAACGGGTCACTCTGAATCTGGAAGAAGCGAGAAGATCTGGCGCCTTGATTCTGGGCGCCGTTGTTATTGTCGTGTGACATTGCGAACTCCTGTAGCAGCACGGGCTGTGCTGTTAAATGGAAACGCCGAGATGCTGTCAGTGCGATCTCGGAGAAGTTGAGGAAGAGCAGGCACGACTCAAAAAGGTCTGGCTGCTCAAACAAAAAGCCGAGGCGCTCGTTGCATCGACGTTGCCTCGGATTAGCTGGTGCAATCGCACCTTACTTTCATTGTACCGGCGTGGTCCGAAAATCGCGCCATAGGGAAAACCCTGGATCTGCGGTTCGCAGGGTCACTGCGTCCAAACTGGGACGAGTGGGCTTGACAACGCGGAATTCTTGCTCTGAAATTTGAACTTTTTGACAGCGTTGAACGTATATATAACAGGAGCTGATACAGAGGCGCAGCATAACCATCTTATATCTATCGATTATCTGACATTCAAATCATTGGCACCACAATTGGTATCTATGCTCCAAGTACGGTTTTCGGTATACTTTCGGGAGGTGTTGCTATGGGGTTGCGCATGTCGTATCGGCCACGTGTACTCGATTTGTTTTGTGGGGCTGGTGGACTCAGTTTAGGCTTTGAAAAAGCTGGCTGCCAAATAATCGGGGGAGTGGATTTCGAAAGTTGGCCCGTTAAGACACATCACCGTAATTTTCCGAATTGTGAGGTTCAGTTAGGGCCGACTGATATCTCCCAACTTGATCCTGCCGGTCTGGGCTTACAGCCTGGTTCAATCGATATCCTGATTGGAGGCCCGCCATGCCAGGGCTTTTCGCAAGTAGGACGAGCAAAAATCCGCTCGTTAGGACAGGAGTGGCATCGAGATCGGAAGAACCGGCTGTATAGACAATTTATTCGATTCCTCCACTATTTCAAACCTGTTTACTTTGTAATTGAAAATGTGCAAGCCTTGCGGACGTTCAAAGAATCAAGGTTTTTGAGCGAGCTATTAGACGAACTCTCGCATGGATACGGTGATTATATTCTTCCGCCAAAGATGCGTTATGACGTGAGTTACCGTGTTCTTTGCGCGGCTGACTATGGAGTGCCTCAAGTCCGGTACAGGTTATTCGTTATCGGGAGAAGAAAGGATCATCCTGAACTTGCAATCAACTTCCCCGAACCCACTGTGACGCGGGCCACTAATCTGCGCGACGCTATTTCTGATTTGCCTCGTCTCTGTGCGCCTGTTTTGAGCACGAAGACCAGTTCCTATCTAATAAATGGTGGAGTGAAGCAAGATGATCGGCCAAAGCGCTATCGCTCTTCGCCTCGTAATGCTTATCAGAGATTGATGCGTGCGGAATCAGGCGAGTTTGTACTCAACCATATCTGCCGCGGGCACAACTCCAAGGACCTGAAGATATTTGCGTTATTGAAGCAGGGCCAAAAGTATAAGGATTTGCCTGCACGTCTACGTCGCTATAGAGATGATATCTTTGATGATAAGTACCGCCGGCTGAAGGAGAACGAGCCGTGCTGGACATTGACAGCGCACATGCAAAAGGATTGCCTGGCATACATTCATCCACGTCAGACACGCTCTCTCTCGGCGCGGGAGGCAGCGCGCGTTCAGAGCTTTCCCGATTCATTTGTATTCGAAGGTCCTCTGACAAAAGTCTTCAGGCAAATCGGGAATGCCGTTCCCCCGCTTCTCGCTCAAGAGGTCGCTCGCATTTTGGTAGATGAGCTCGAACGTGCACGAGCTGTTGATTCGATGGGTTTCTACGGACGTGCCTGTGCAGGACTCGACCAAGCTTAGCGCTAAGGATAGAGAATTTTTTTCGGACCAGTTAGTAATCTGGGAACGGGCTTCCGCCCGAAACTTCAGCTGGAGAGGAACGAGAAATCCGTATCAGGTTTTGATAGCCGAGCTTCTCCTTCGTCGAACAAACGCCAAATCTGCAGAAGCGGTATTTAACGAGTTCATCAGAAAGTATCCGACTCTCGATGAGTTTAAGTATGCAAAGGAACGGACAATCTCAGAGATATTGTATCCATTGGGCTTGAAGTGGAGAGCCAAAAATGTCTTCGCGTTGGCGCAGCTGGTGAAGGCTAGGAATCTAAAGGCTATTCCACTGGAAATTCAGCAATTGAAATCATTGCCTGGGGTTGGCGATTATGTCTCCCGAGCTGTATTGATCAATTGTGCGGATCATCGGATAGTGGCTGTAGATAACAATGTCGTAAGAGTCGTGTGCCGGTATTTCGGCATTGTTGAATCGGACAGCCTGAGGAGGCAAAGAGAATTCCAATCATTTGTTGATTCTTTGATAGGTAGGAATGATGCTCGATTGTTGAATTATGCGTTGTTGGATTTGGCAAGTGGCGTATGTGTTTCTACCGCTCCAAAATGCCCTGAATGCCCTCTACAAAGTCGATGCAAGTTCGCGATTGCCTCGTCGAAATTGAGTACTCGGCGGACGAGTAAGAAGAAAGTATGATGAACGGATCAGGTAAGCAGTTGGCCGATCCATTTCGGGATTATGAGCTCGCAAGTTCGATCATCGCGAGATGTTTAACAGCTGAGGAAATTCGCGATTTGCTGAAACGGGAGGATGGCCCATCATATAGAGCTGTTGGAATCGAGGAGATCATCGCCGCCGTTGAAGAAGGCACGGAACGGAGTGTCGAGCAAGACAGTGAACAGGACCTTGCGCGCTTGCTTGTTGAAGTACTGGGCATTGACCTGTTAGCAAACCCGGATGTGCGCTATTTGCTAATCGTGCGTGCGAGTGAGACTGAGCTAGACTTGCTTCATAACTTGGAAGGATTTGATCTCGGTCCTGCGCGCTCTAAGCACGACATAGAGATAAATGTGCATCGGAGACGATGGATACCAGGGCGCCGCTGGGCGAGACATTTTGCAAGGACTCTAGGATTTCCAGAAGTTTTTGCTGGAATTGCTGGTCTTACTTCTGGAGCCGATTTTGAGGATGTCTCGCCGCATTTGCCGTTGCCTGCTCTGGAAGATTTTCAACAGGATGTAAAAGCCCAAGTATCGTCATTGCTGAACACAGAAGGCACGGGCAATCGCGGCATTGTTACTCTTCCGACCGGAGCAGGGAAGACTCGCACGACTGTTGAGGCACTCATTGACTGGTTTACAGCCAGTCAGCAACCAGGGTTTATTTTATGGATCGCACAGAGCGAAGAGTTGTGCGAGCAAGCAGTGCAAGCCTTCAAGGAAGTATGGGTGGACAGGGGAGATAAAGGCCTGCGCGATGTGCTAAGAATTTATCGTCTCTGGGGCAATCACAATGTTATCCCGGAACCATCGAATCGCGGAGTAATCGTAGCCAGCATCGATAAACTGCGTGCCCGACTTGACGAATCTACGAGCAGTGAGGCTCGCGATGCACTTTTGGATATCAGTAGTTGTTTGGGCGCTGTGGTTATCGACGAAGCGCATCGTGCGGAAGCCAAAAGTTATCGGCGCGTGCTTGAGGCTCTGGGCATTCCATTTGGAACAGTTTCAGAATCAGCCGTCCCACTGATTGGATTGACTGCGACGCCTCTCCGAAGTCAACATGAGGAGACTCTGCGGCTTGCTAAGCGCTTCCACAATAGACTGATTCGTCCCCGCAGTTTACCGGAAGACCCACTTGATGCTATTGAGATATTACGAAGGGAGAATATTCTGGCTGCCGTGAAACATGTTGTCCTTCCGGGCATAGGCGGCATTGAGCTGACAGAAAAGCAAGAACGTTATCTGGAAGACTGGAACGATATCGAGCCAGGACTGCTGCAAGCATTGGGGAAGATAAAAGATCGGAACAAGAAACTGCTTGAGTCTCTATTGAAGATCGACTCAAGCTGGCCAACTTTGTTCTTTGCGTGTTCTATTGAGCATGCTGAGGCGATGGCTATTTTGCTCAGACGTCACAAGCGAACCGCTGCAGCCGTGTCAGGACAGACCCGCGATGGAAATAGACGGCATTTGATCGAACTTTTTAGATCGGGAAGGCTCTCCACACTCTGCAATTTTGGTGTTTTAACCACGGGATTTGATGCACCACAGGTGCGAGCTGTGGTGGTTGGTAGACCTGTGAAAAGCCGCCTGCTTTATGAACAGATGATCGGTCGAGGAATGAGGGGTGAAAAATTTGGAGGTACCAGCGAATGCCTTGTGATCGATGTAGAAGATAATCTTGTGCACCGTGATGGAAAGGATTTTGTTCCGGCGTTTCAGAGCTATCGAGAATATTGGTCTGTCATCGGCTAAGTAATTCGTTGGACGAGAGCAGATTTCAAAAGCATGTCGATTCTTGAGGAGATTTCGGCTGCAATGGGTCCAGAGACAACGACAGCCATCTCATGGTTTGCCACCATTCCATGAAAGCTCAAATTGGCGGAACCAATGAGGGCAGTGTGTTGATCTACCACAACTACTTTGGCGTGCAGAGCAGTATACTCGTCCGTTTCCATGAAATCGTACACAGCAAACTTATCTCCAAAGCGCGCTGCGTTCTGGCGCAAGTAATCCTGAATGATTCTCGGCTGTTTATTGAATGAGTCACATACCAGGGTAGTAGAAACTCCTTGGCGAGATGCTTCAGCGAGCGCATCAAGCAGTGGTATTGCGCCTGTACTTATGCGATAGCAGCAGAGAAGTATTCTCTGGTTTGCAGTCGAGATGAGGTCTAACAGGCGTTGCTCGACCGAGGAAACTCCCGCACCAAGCCAGGCCATACCAGTAACGGCTAAAGAAACTTCATGGGTCAAATTGGCGGCTTCGAAGATCGCTGCTGACAAAACTTTGGCGAGTGTATGTTCACCTTTGGAATACACAGAAGTTATTTCACTGACAAGGTTAGAAATGGATTTGTCCGAGGGATGTACGATGGGTCTCCTCGACGAGCATTCTTTGATCGCTGAGGACAACGTTAGTCGGTCTAATTTCATGGAAGGTTCTCTAACAGTAACATTCGATCGAGATGTGTGTTTCTACACTCACAGGATGTTTCTGAAGCGAGGAGGCAGGAATAGCAGGCAGAACCGTTGATTCCATCCGGAACGCAGTCTTCGCATAGGGGATTGTTTGAACACGTGTTGAGATCGGCTAGTGCTGCCACCAGTACACGTTCAAATCTAGGAACCAAGCCAATCAAGCCACCGAGGGTGCCGTCACCTCCTGGTTGGACCGTAAAAAGTAGAACGCCGCCGCGCCTAATGCCGTCAGGATCTTGCGATGAGAATACACGCTCAGCGATGGACGCAGACGAGTAACCCGAGTCAACCGAGAGGGCGCGTATCAAGCGATGCGATAAGGTGTGCCACCAAACATGAATCGGATGCAACGTCTCATCAGCAGGAAGTAGCTGAAATGCTCTCGTCCAGTAATCGGCTCGCTGTTGTCCGAGCATCAAGGGTGTGCCAGGTATGTCGATAAATATACCTTCGCCGAATAGCTCTACGCCAGGCACCCATGGAATACCGTCCGCGTTGAAGGCTACCGGTACCATTCTTGCTGAGTCATTTATGCGTTGATAACCAAGCTGAGCCACGACCATCCGCAATCTATGGATTGGTGCAATTCGAAGTTGGTGCTGAGTTTGAGGTCCATTTATGATTCGCACATCACTGGGCCGCAACTCAAAGAAATGGGACGGCCCCGCCATCTGATTGGAGGGTACACTTACACCTTGCACGGCGGCAAAGCGTAGAGAATCAAATTCTTCTTCTTTTAGGGTTCGTTGTGCCGGCTGGGAATTTGCATAAATCTGATCGAGGACAGCTTCAATCTGCGGCCAAGTGTGGGATTGAATGAACTGAAGTTCCGAAGACCGGAGTGGTGGATTTAGGCTTGTCAGGCAGTTTTGAAAAGTCTGGCCATTTAAGGAATTTATGCTTCTCAATGTGTTGCAGGCATTGAGAATTCTAATATCCTGAAGGACATTGTGAAGCCGAGTTGTGAGTGGTGGAATTGTTAGCGCAGAAACCGTTACCGAAAGGCGCAGATTGGCGGCACCTCGTTGGATGATCTCAGCTCTGCTCGGGCAGTTGGGCTGAGGCGGTCTACCGCCAAGTTCCGGGTATCGCTCGGTACAGCGCCAGTCACGGCTGTATACATCTCCGAAGTTGCATGAGCTTGTACACTGGGGACATTGGATGATAATGTTTCGGAGCGAGCCGCCGCCCCCCGTCCAGCGGTAATACCCCCTGTTTGCCTGACAGCCGCTACCGGCATGTACAACATAATTCCAATCGATTTCATCGAGGTGGCCTTCGGGACACGCTTGTACAAAACGAATAGCCTCTCGCCCAGCCTTCTGTTGCAGGTCCCGTGGCAGCAAGCCCTGACAATTTGGACAGCCTACCCTTGTTTGATACAAGATCCGATGCTCAACGCACAAGCACCAGTATGGAAACCATTCTGTCGGATAGATCGGTTGTTTCTCTTCAAGTCCTAGTTCCGCATTTGCTGGCAACCTAACGATTCTGGCGCCGTTCAGGCGAGGATCTCTTGTCAGTCTTACATCATTGATGGCATAGTCAGATGGAACCAAGCCACGATCTGTGAACAATCGGTCCATGGAACGAATTACAACGGGACCAGACCGCGTCTCCAGAATGGCGCCGGGTCCATAGGTGGTAATGAATTGGGAAGGCCGTATTTGTTGATAGCTCATGCCCGTCCTCTAAACGTAGCAGTTGCCTCGATTTCTCTAAGAGAGTTTGGTGCGTTTTCGTAGGCTACCGACAAACCTTGGACTTCATGCGCTAAATCGCCGAGTACGACGGCTCTTCTCGGAACTGAATTTAGGGAAGACTCTTGATAGAGAAGATTTGTCCCTACGAGAGTGGCGAGTTGTGCCCAGCGTTCTAACTCAGATTGCAATTCCGCTAAGACCAGTTGAACATCCGGCTGTCTGGCGTTGGGCAATAGCTGCAAGCGGTCTCGCAAGATCTTAGATAGAGCCAACACTTCAGGAGAGGTTCGGTTCGAGGACATCTCATGTGCCGAGCAACTCCAGACGGTCTGCGTTTGTCCAGCAGCAGTCCTTTGTTGATACCGCTGTTGAATGTGCCACGTATTCTGCACCGGAACCGAATTTAGTTCCAGCGCCTGACGCAGCAGGCTGACAGCTACCGGACCCAACGCTCTATCCCTTGCGCGAGCGCTAAATGGATTAACTGAGACCGGCTCGACATGCCTATAAAGCTCGCGATGGTATGGTACGAAAAACTCGTAATGACTAAGGTCACGCGGTCTGGCTGCACGATAGAATGTTGCCACCAGTCCTGGTGCACTTCTGCCTACTCTTCCGGTTGCCTGGATATATGACGACGTCGTTTTAGGCTGACCATGGACAACCATGAGTCCCAATCGCGTGACGTCTACTCCTGTACCAAACATTGATGTGGCTACAACAGCATTGATCGCAGATCCAGTTGCAATCGTGTCTTCTAGCATTGCCAGGAGTCCTGGCAGCTGAATAGAATTTGTTCTGCTAGATAGCTCTATAGGCTCGGTCTCGGGTATAGCACGAGGCGCCGGCGAGATGAAATTCATCTTCTCGGGAATGTCTTGTCTAGCGAGCGCAACGCAAGCTGCTAGTTCTCTAATGGCATTGAAGTAACCGACCAGTGTCCAGTAGGGATCGAGATCCGACTGCGTTGACTGAGTCCTCAATTCTTCAACTCGTTGCAGGAGTCTGGCCCATATTCTCACTATCGGAGTCTGTACACCTCTTCCTGGTGCGCAGATTCCAACATACAGTCTTCCTGCCTTGGTCGTATCCAGCTGGTGAGCTTCGCACGTTGTAGCGAAAAAATTATCATCAACAGATATCGCGGGTGGCGGGAATTGGACGAGCTCTCGGTTATAGAGCGTTTTAACCTGTTCTGCTGCCATTCGCACAGTCGCGCTCGAAGCTATGTACTTGGGCTTAGTCGAACCAATCAGCGATTGCCTCGTACAAAGAGCTTCAATCGACATTTCGTAAATGCCAACCATGCTTCCCAGGGGTCCTTCGATCAAGTGAAGCTCATCCTGCAGTATGAGATCGGGAGGTGCGAACGGCCGAATCGCAGTTGGTCGAACACCAGCAGGGTGATTACTTAAAGTTGTTGGTGTATCTCGGTTAGGCGGAGCGCCAGCTCGATAGTAGCCGTAGCGATCGCAAAAATTATCGACGACTCCGAAAATAGAAGCGGCACGAGGCTCAAATGCCAAACGTGCAAATTTGTCAACGGTAGCAACCAACATAGTGGGACAGCGCTGATACACTTGATCGTCCACCGTTAGGGCCGGTATCGGAATTCTTGACGAATTTCCCTGCGATGTTCGGAAAGGTTCGGGAATCTGCGTCTGTCCCGTCGGAACGACGTCAAACCATTCGCGATCGGTGTTGAGGGAACATTCAGGATCTGGGCAGTAAATATCGAAGTCCACCGGGTTCACTGTGCCGCCCTGAAATGGTGCATATCGCAAGAAGTATCCTGGTCTCGACGGGCGCGCGCACACTAGACGAGCTAATCGCCCGACGAGAGCTAGGCATTCTCGACACCATTTATCAAATTCTTTGGAACGTGCGTCTCTGGATGGAATAAAACTGAGCGCCAGGCAATAGTAACCGTTTACTTGAAGCGGTATCAGATTCAGTTTGGTGACTTGAAAGATAGGGACAATTTGTCCCGAGGCTGTTCGGTGAGTTGCCTTGTCAGACAGATCTTGGAGAGATGGAAGTGCGTTTGGTGCGCTTGGCAGACTGAGAGTAAGATGAACGGTGATTTCTCGGCCTGCCACCAGTTCTGGTGCTAGGGCAAGATGTGCGGGACAAGCAGGGCACTTAAGAACTTGTGCAGGTTCGCCCTCGCCCTCCTCTCCCTGAAGGATCTCCAGTGCTCCGTTAACCCTCTCCGTGCGGCTGATGTTAAAGCGGAACAGATTATTGGGAGTTACATTTCCGCCTACCCAGAGCCCGATCGAGAACTGAAATAATCCCCAGAGGTTATCTTTGGAATTCGTGGACTTGTTTGGACGCCAGCCGTGAACTCCTCGATCCGTTTTCATGACTCTGAGCGTTTCACAAGCAGTCAGCAAATTGACGGCTCGACGGAATTGTTGAATGGTGAGGAGGCGGAGTGTGTATCTGGAGATGACTGATACACCTCGGCCCACGTCAGGATTATTGGTTGATTCAGATTGGAGCCGTCGAAACGCGAACGTGAAGGCTGCCAACCCTAAATAAGCTTCTGTCTTTCCACCTCCGGTTGGAACCCAAAGCAAATCGCAGAGATCTCTATCTGCAGACTCTGGATCGCAAATAGCAGGAATGTTTAGCAATTGAAATGCAAGCTGAAAAGGGCGCCAGTCGACGACTTTTCCAGCTCTAGTCCAACTGGATTGAAGGGCAATAGCCTTATTTGCGAAGTTGAATGCAAGCAAGGCATTTGGGTCTGTAGCTAGTTTGTCAATACCGGCAAGCATTCGATCACAGACGGCGAGGCAGAGCTTCTTATGTTTTTCGGCCGCTTGATGGTGATGAATGGGCACAGAAGCAATCGGCAAGCTCGTGATCCATTGGCGATATCCATCTACTAACGGCATCAAAGCAGCTCTCAAATCAGTCGGATTACAGAATTGAGATAGTTTTTCTGGATTGAATTCGGTTGCGCCATGTCTTGAGCTTGCATTGAAATCTGGAGTCTGAATCAGGTAGCAGGGCAAAAGCTCTGTTCGAAGATCAGCGGGTGAGAAATGACGTCGATCAGCGGTATTAAGCTGATCTCCATCGATCCAATGAAAGGCAGGGGCGCTAGACCCCGGAAACGGAAACTCAGGATCGATGCCAAACTCGTTCCATACCGCTGCGCAAAGATGTCCTCTGGCAAAAGCTCGTCTTGTGGAATATTGAAGTGCCAATGACGCGCTGTCTTCATCTGACGTATAGGAAAGGTCATCTAACGGAAGCAGCGTCGTGCCAGAACATAATTTCACGCGGATTTGCGGTTGATACACATAATCTGCAGCACGTGGTCTATCAATTCTTGAGGCATTTACCAGATAAATGCTTACTCGACGATTCGGACCTTGCGCTCTGGATCTAATCTCTAACTGTACTCTGTGAATCCCGTCCTGCTCTGGAATGTCGATTGTCTGTCGGTCCCTGGAGCAATCAACGTTGAGTGATATGTAATTTCTCGGATCCCGCAGCCACGCGGGTGGCTGCGGTTGTTGATACCACGCCCATGTTGCACAGATATCAGCTCGTGGACTGTCACCTTCAACGATAAAAGACAGACCGATTGAGCACGGTCTGGATTTAGGATCCAGCGCGGGTGATCTTCCAACGTCTGTTCTCGGGGTTCCACCCGGTGAGGCCACTGGCGCGCCCGGGTCAGTTTGGTCATCGGCACGTTCGTCCTGTTCGCCTATAAGCTCAAAATCAGCATCTTCTTCTGCTAACAAGACTGACTCTTTGGGGGACAGGACGCCGCAAAGATATTCATCGTCTGGAGTCAAAAACTGAACGCGAGAGTGCTGCGGCGGAGCTAAGGATTCTCTGAGTCCCATTCTGGGACCAATGAGCTCCATCCTCAGGGCACTGATAAGTTCATCGCGCTCGGCCATCTTGAAATACCTTCATTACCTCTCAAATTGTTGATTGCGAGAAAACCGAATCATCCGCCTCCTCAGTGTCTTCTTCGTTGTTGGGGGCAGACAGTTCTTCCGGCGGCAACGGTACGACGTCGGTATCATGCAAAACAAGCTTCGAGATGTTCAAGTCGCGTATATAAAGCCAACACTCCTCTTTCTTGCACCATTCGCCAACATTTTGATTCCCGGCAGACTCCATAATTGCCTTATGCACATGAATTGAAAGCTTCTCTAATTCGCTTTTCAATTCCGCAGACAATGCCTGCTGTTTCCAGATCTTTTCGAGATTCAACACGGTACCGTCGAACTCAAGTAATCGGCAGAGCAAGGCTATCGTAAATGTGAGAATGCTATTGACGTGTCCACCAAATTGCTGTTTCTTTATAATTGTGTTCGCTTCACGGAATAAAATAGCTTTCGCAACCAGCTCTTTAAAGTAGGTTTCGTTAGCCGTGACCTTTTGCTTTTTCACAAAGCGTCTATCAAATTCGGTGAAATTCTTTTGGGCGCCTCGACTGACTAAGTGGGGTAACTGGTGCCAAGAGTTTTCAAACTTAGCAAGGTCCGTTTTCGTGAACATGTTTTCTGGCGGGTACTTGGATTCTAATTGCTTTCTGTTCGCCCGAGAGCGCTCTTCGGCATATTGGCCGCGAGCAC
>DATNRC010000533.1:0-5762 GCA_036703705.1 Candidatus Obscuribacterales bacterium | reverse complement strand
AGCCTGCTCGGATGAAACCATAAAAAAATGGATCGGGTAGCGGGAATCGAACCCGCGTGTGCAGCTTGGAAGGCTACCGTTCTACCATTGAACTACACCCGCATCTATGCTGGATTTTAGCATAAAGTCTTCTTCAAATCTACGAAAGGCCTTGCAAAGCGCCCATCCCGGGACCTTCCTATATATATGGTTAAAACCAAAGTCAATATCGAATAACCCGGACAACTTTAATCAAATCGATATAGCCTCTTAAGGCGACCGCTTCCGACCACGATATCGGTTCAGTTTCTGACCCGGACCCACTCGGGCTTAAAAAACCAAACGCTATCGATTCAGTTTCTAACCCCATCCGTCCCCTCTCGGGCTTAAAAAACCAAACGCTATCGATTCAGTTTCTAACCCCACCCGTCCCCTCTGGGGCTCAAAAAACCAAACGCTATCGATTCAGGTTCTAACCCCACCCGTCCCCTCTGGGGCTCAAAAAACCAAACCGATATCGGTTTGGTTTCTAACCCCATCCGTCGGACCCCGACCTTACTCAAGTCGTTTTATCCTCTTCCGTTGCTTTGCTGCGCGATCGATCGGCCGAATACATGATGAGCTGCGTACAGCGAAACAGCGCAATCACTTTGCCTGCCTCATCCATTACGCGCGCGTCCCACACTTCGGTCGTTCTTCCAGCGTGCACTCGCTCCGCCTTACACGTAATTGCCCCTTTGCGTGCAGTGCCGATGAAGTTCGTCTTCAACTCCAAAGTCGTGAAACTCGAGGCTTCCATGGGAAGGCTGCACACTGTGCCATAGCCGCAGGTCGTATCTGCGAGCGCCACTATTGTCGCGGCGTGCAAAAAGCCGTTAGGAGCGAGCAGCTCGTCCCGGATGTCAAGCCGACTTGTTAAACTGTCCTTGGCGACATCAACAATTTCTATGCCAATCAATCCTGGCAACCTGCCGGAACTACGATTGTTCAAGTGCAAAACGTTCATCTGGTGCGCCCCTTAGCCCCTAAAACTCTGAAATTTCCACTTCACAAGGAAGTCTTAACCTTAGATATCTCTGAGAAATACACGAATCATCCATAAGGTTATTGTGCATGAGAAAAAGTGATGATACCTTACTGTCAAACTTCTTAATGCCGCGCGAGCAAAGGCTTACTGAGCCCGTACGCGGTGTGGAGTTGCGTTGGGCGAATACTGTGTTACTAGGCATCCATGGCGACATACATTCAACAACTGGCATCCATGACTGATCCGCTCCGCCTGATTGTTTCTTCGGGTGGAAAACTTACCCCGCGCAAGTTAGTGCCGCCGCACGTCGAGTCGTTGACGCCGTACAAGCCAGGGCGCCCTCCTCAGGACGTGCTTGAAGAGCTTGGCTTGGAGCGCTTCATAAACCTTGCGTCAAACGAGAATCCTCTAGGGCCGTCTGAGAAGGTTGTGAAAGCAATTCAAGATGCCATTCCGGAAATTTCGCGTTATCCGGAAGTGGGACAAGTTTCCATAAGAGATGCGCTGGCTGACAGATTCGGCATCGATCTCGGAAATGTCGCTGTGGGCAGCGGCTCGGAAAGTATCATGGCCAACATCGTGCGTGCTTTCCTGCATGGCGATGACGAAGTTCTCACATCGGAAGGCACATTCATCGGACTTCTTGTTCTCGTCAAGGCGCAGGGCATCAAGCTCGTTTCGGTTCCGCTGAAAAACTATCACTTCGACCTTGATGCAATCGCCGATGCCGTGACAGACAAGACCAAGATCATTTACCTCTGCAATCCGAACAACCCGACAGGCACCATTTTCACGCGTCAGCAGTGGGAAGACTTCATCAACAAAATCCCTGATCACGTTCTTGTCCTGCTCGATGAAGCGTATTACGAATTCGCTTGCAGCAATCCGGAATACCCTGACTCGATGAGCTACAGATTGGACAATGTGCTGACCTTGCGAACTTTTGCCAAAGCTTACGCGATGGCTGGACTCAGGTTGGGCTACGGTCTGGGTCACGAATACCTGATTGATTTCGTGAATCGAATCAAATTACCTTTCGAGCCTAACAGCCTGGCACAGGCAGCTGGTTTGGCAGCGCTCTCCGATGACGACTTTTTGGATAAGACGCTGGAAAACAATCGGATCGGAATGAAGTACCTAACCGAAGAGTTCGACAAATTGGGCCTCCAGCGCATCGAATCGCACGGCAATTTCATCATGATCGAAATGGGCAGCCAGGCAAAAGTCAGCCACATCCACGAGTCTCTGCTGAGAAAAGGCATCGTAGTGCGTCCGCTTGTTGCTTTCGGATTGCCTACTTGCTGGCGCGTATCAATCGGCAAACCACGCGAAAACGAGCTCCTCGTCAAAAACTTAAAGGCCATTCTTTAAGCCTTCACTCTGTTACGACAGCTGCGGATAAAATCGTACAACACAAGATGTCACTCATTTCAAACAGCAGCGTCGCTTGTTTTGTCAGACGTTCAAGGAAATGACCGGCCCGCGCTCAAGGCGCTCAAGCACGAATTACGTTATCCCGCCAGACCAAAACAGCGCTACTCAATCAGCGAGTAGGTAATAAGCAATTCCTGATGACTACCGGCTTTCAATGGGTTGTCAAGTAAAATTTGGAAAGCACTCTTAAAGGCGGCTAATGGCCACATTAGAAGTCCTACAATTCTCCTATCAAACCCCGACAAGGAGTTAATCCGATGACGACAGCAGTCAAGACGACTATCAAACCAACATGGAACGTGCAGCAAGTACAAGAGCATGCCACTCAAATGATGGCAACTCAGTGGCTCACCGCTTACACGGTTCTCTCCAAGCACGGTGAAGGAGCTATCACGGAATTCGAAAACCTCCTCCGCAAGAATCAAGTCGAGCACTACAAGAAAATGGGCGTCAAAACTCCTATCGACCTCGTCAAAGCTAAAGCGGAATTCGAAGCCAATCTCTTCGGCAGCAAGATCGAGATCTGGGGCGATGAGAAAGAAGCCTTCTTGACCTACTCGTACTGCGGAATGTGGGAAGCCATGAAGAAGTATGGCAACATGACCAAAGAACAGGAAGAGAAGATGGGCGGCAATTTCCAAAATTGCGTTTCCAAGCTGGCTCAAGAGTTTGGCTTCAACGGCGAAGTCAAGTTCGAAAGCGAAACTTGCGCCACCATTCGCTTCTTCAAGTAAGCGCTCATCAAAAGGATGATTTTCGAGCCCCGGCGACCCCGGGGCTCTTTCTTTGTGCAGAGCGCGAGGAGCCGCGCCGGTGAGTATAAGTGATGCCAGCATCATTGGTGCACTTCTTCGAACATCTGAAAAAAACATCGTCCGCCAGGCACCATTTTCGGTGCCACGTCCGTTAAACATTTCGGGCATCGCATTCAGACCTGACGAACCGCGGCCCGCACCAATCTGTTGCGTCCCTGTTCTTTCGCAGCGCGCAATGCCATCTCGGCTTCAAAGAGGAGAGCCTTCAAATCCATGCCGTCAGCAAATGCAGCGACGCCAGCGGACGCCGTCACGTGGAAGGGCTGACCGCCACCAATATGTTCCATAGACTCAAACTCATGCAGCAATTGCGTGCCGATCTCACCCACTTCCGGCACAGCGAGATTCTCCGCCATGACAGCAAACGAATCGCCACCTATGCGCCCGATTGTTTCCGAATGGCGAAACGTCGTCTTCAACAAATTTGCCATTGAGACAATTACTTTATCCCCGGCGGGAAAGCCATATCTGTCATTGACGTTTCTCAAGCCGTCAATATCAACTATCATCAGTACCAGCGAAAAACGTCGATGGTGGGGTTCTACGAGCCGCTGAGCTCGTTCGATAAATGCACTATGGGTCAAGCATTGCGTCAATCCTTCACACTTGAGCATCTTTTGGAAAACGCGATATCTTTCCAGACGGCCCGCAACTGTTGCGACAAGCAATTGCGGAGCAATGGGCTTAATCAGATAGTCATCACCACCGGCTCTTGCACTCTCAATGTGATGCTCCAATTGGTTCTGGGTCGTGAGAAAGAGAATGGGCAAAGTTGCAAAACGCTCGTTCTGCCTGACGAATTTAGCCAATTCAAAGCCGTTGATGTCTCCCATCATTACATCAAGCAGAAGCAAGTCAGGACAAAACGCCAAAATCGCTTCTTCAAATCCCTTTGGATCATTTATGACTAGAACGTTATAACCAGCCGATTCCAACGTTTTTTGAATGAATTCAGCGTGATTTTGCTCGTCTTCAACTGAGAGAATTCGAAAGCGCTCGGGCTTGTCGCGATCAAGCAGGTATTGAAGCTTCTCCACGATCGCCTTGAAATCCAGAGGTTGCTCGAAGAAGCAATCAACGCCACTTCTAATCGCTTGTACTTTATCGAGGAAACCTTGTTCCTTGGACAGTAGAACCACGGGTGGCTTCGAGCCGCCGGCTTGATTGCGCAGATAAGTCACCAGTTCATATCCGCTTCCATCGGTAAGAGGAATCTCGATCACTAACGCCTCAGGCAGCGAACGGGAGAGTGAGGAGAGCGCTGATGAGGCGGTTTGGAAAACGCGCCACTTGAAATTCTTCTGTTTGAGCGAACGCTCTAGTGATCCGACGTGCTTGAGGTTGCCGGAGACGATGTAAATCTCTGAGCGCAGGAGAGCATCTGAACTAAAGGGAGTTGCGCGGCGATCCAATTGAGGAGGTCCAGGCAACACAGGCTGGGCCTGCAACTGGGCTTCATGAGGAGCAGCACTCTTAGCCAGCACTTTGTCCCTTGATTGCTCTCTTGCCGAGGTCTCTCTTTGTGCTTCATCCACAGCAGACCTCATCAATGAGATTGCATGCCGCAGTTTTTCGAGCGCCTCGGCAGAAACCGCTTCCTTTTGCTTCATCAAGGCGAAGGCAACCCGTTCACCAAAAGCCGCGTACTCACAGAGTTCATCCAATTCGTAAATGCCACCGGAGCCGGCCAGCTGGTGGAAATGATGAGCCAGCTTTTCGACGATAGCCTTATCACCTGGTCGGAAGGTGAGAGTTGACACAAGGGAGTCCATTTGCTGCAAACGATCTTGCGTTCGATTCAGGAAATCGAGGCGCTTTTGATCCATTCGAGCATGCCAGCTGTGCATCCGCTGAAGTCCTGAAGAAGGCTCTTCCCTATTGTGCCCGGAAGAGAGCCGCTTTAGCTGGCAGCGAGGTAACCGTTAGACTATTGGACTATTCAAGACCCTACCTATCTGCTGGCTGAGCTGCTCCAGTCGAAACGGCTTGGTCAGAAATTCGCTTGCGCCTGCCGCCAAACATGCCTCTTTCTCCTTTGGATCACGGCGTCCAGTGAGCATTAGCACAGGGATTTTTCCGCCCGCGCTTCTGTATGCCTTCACGACCTCAATACCGGCCATTCCAGGCAACTGCCAATCGAGAATAATGACATCGAAATTGCCGGACATCATCTTTCTCAGTCCTTCCTCGCCAGACGAAGCACCGTAGACTGTGTGCCCATGGAAAGCCAACCATTCCATCATGGTGGAAAGCAAATCCTCATCATCCTCGACAACGAGAATAGAAGTCACGATACAAAGTCCTCCTGTCGGCGGCATTCCTTAAAGACGAGGCCATTCGATTTTATCGGTAAACACTACCTGCTTCCTAGCCTAACTTCGCCGCGGTAACTGCACGGATATAGCGGTTGCCGTGGTTCTGGATATGCGTTATGGCTGGAAACCCCGATGTTTTCGTGGGCGTTGGCGGGTGGGGTCGAATTAGTGACTGAATGTCATGGGCAACAT
>DATNRC010000532.1:0-22890 GCA_036703705.1 Candidatus Obscuribacterales bacterium | reverse complement strand
GAGATTGTGTGACCCGGCTGACTGCTGTTCGCTCAGACATTCTCTCCAGAGGGACTCTTATGAGAACGACTACAATCAACGAAGCTCCCCCGCAGGTGCGGGCATTCTATGCTGGACAGGAAGCGCTGATTCAAAGCGTGGAACTGTATGGATACTCAGTATGCATCGTGGAATCCGACGCCTGGGAAGACCGCTGGGAACTCTCGGGACCGGATCCGAATCCGTCTTCCTGGACGTGGAAGCGAGAGCGCAGGGCCTGCGTGACGGCTGAGCTGTATGCCAGGGCGGCGCTGGTGGCGGAAGAGCTGAAAGTGGAAGTGATTCGGCGCCTGCGCCTGGCCGATCGCGGGCGCAATCGCTTCACCGGTGATGTGCGCTACCCGGGGCTCGAATACCGCAACAACATCGGTATGTTCGGATCCTGGGACAGTCTGTGGAAACACAACGGAGAAGCGGCCTGGTGCTCCGTTTTGTCGTCTATGCCGATGGACGAGAGCTTCCCTCTCTTTCGCCGCGCCTTCGCTCCGCTGCGAGTTCCTCTCAATCACCCGATCATCCAATTTGAGCAGGGATACTTCCACAACCTGGCCGGCGACGAACGCAGACCGATCGCCGCCGAAACCATTCTCGCCACGGGGCAGTGCGCCTTTCTCCGCCCGGCTCCGGCGAAGGATGATGACGTCTTTACGGCGGTCAAAATCGCGCTGGGTGAAGGTGGCATGCTGGAGATGCAAGCGGATCCGCTCTATGCCCTTCGATCCAACGCCCGAGAGGAATATCTGCTGGACGCTCAAGGGGCGGCGAAAAATCTGAGACCCAGGATTTACGCCTGGGTCGGTTTTGCTGATGGAGGTTGCCACAGTGATCTGGGTCTGCCTTTCGCCGAGCTGATTTCGGCGGCGGCGGATCGCGTCGTGATCGGCGTCTATGAAGGATACGAGCTGTTCGTGCCTGAGCGGATCCACTAATCTTGCCATCTCGCCATCTCGCCCTCGGCAACACGCATCAAGAGCGCGCCGCCGAGGGAAGCGCAGAAGCCAGGGTGCAGTCCTTCACAAGAGTGCACCCTGGCTTTTCTTGCCCAAGACTAGAGCCCGGAACTGACACCACTAGCGGTGTGGGAAGAGGGTTCGACCTGGAGGATTTTTATCCATGAAACTCTGGACCATCCAATCCCTGGCTCGCTGGGAAAGGCTTCAACGCGACGGAGTCTTGCAGGCAAGCCGTTTTGACAGCGAACTCTTTAATCCCAGCGCTTACTTGTGGATGACCGACGAGCTGAAAAAGCGTGTCGGCGAACCCCCCGAGGGCGCCGCTGTGCCGCTCTGGGCCTGGTATCAATGGCAGGGCACGACTCGCGCTCGACCCGATCTGCGCGCACGAGCGCATGTCGAAAAGGGCGAGAAGGCGGTCAGGCTCGAAATCGAAGTGCCCGATCATCAGGTGCTGTTGAGCGACTTCCAGCTCTGGCATATTCCGCTCAACAGCGGTGTGCTCGCCCGCACCGAAGCCGAGGTCGACGCTTTCGACGCGGAACTGGCGAAGGCCGGGCTCGCATTCAAAATGGCCGAAGCGCTCATGGACCCTGACTTCGGACCCCGCATCCGCAAGGGATGGGAATTGATCTTCGATCTGGAGTTCAGCGATCCTTACTTCACCTGTCCGATGGAAGAGAAGTCCATACAGGCCGTGTTCTGGCAATTGCGCCTGGAGCAAGTGCGCGCCGTGACCCATTTCTCGGGCCGTTGATGTCCATGCGGGAGGGCGGGCAAACAAGTGGTGCCCCCCTCCCCCGCGCTAAGCGCCTTGCTGTCGGATTTTTTTGGGAGGGGGCGAATTTTGATTTGTGTGTTGTAGTACGTATTCAGTAAACTGCGTTCCAAGTGCCAAACGGTTTGCGTTTCGGCGGAGATTGTCAGACGTGTAATCTCCGAAACGTTGACTGACAGAGCTTCGACGACGCTCTTCACTGTTCGTGTTGTACCGGCTCTATTCATCCATATAGTGGATACCTCCCCCACGTATTTAGTGAACTGCGTTAGAAGTGCCAGACTGTCTGCGTTTCGGAGGAGATTGTCAGACGCGTAATCTCCGAAACGTTGACTGGTAGAGCTTCGACGACGCTCTCCACTGGACATGCTCGGTTTTGCGAACGTATTCAGTGAACTGCGTTCCACGTGCCAGACGGTCGGAGGAGATTGTGCAACAACGGCCCACTATTGTGTGTCACTCTTGGGCATTGGCCCACAATAGTGGACAAAATTGGCGGAATTTGGCCCACTATTGTGGGCCACTTCGAAAAAGTGATACACAAAAGTGGGCCATGTAGACAAGCGACATAAGTCGTCGTGCTGCATTCTGACCAAGCCAGTGCATGGAGGCGCGGCTATGCCGGCAGATCGATCTTGCCTGAGGCGCGGAAGTTCTGAAAGATCGCCGTTGCTTTCTCCATGGGCAAACCGGCGCGCGTGACCAAAAATTTCAATCTGGTTGCTATTCTTATCGACTCTTCATCCAGCAATCCGGCGGCAAGAACGAGTTTCTGAAACGTCTGCGCGTCGGACATCGCTACTTCTGCTAACAGTTTCACGTCTCCCTCATCAAGACAACCGATCTTCCGCAGAAAATCAGCCGTGCTGAGCTGCAGGCGCTTTGCGTTTTCATTGACCGGAATGGACATGGCAATGGACATTGCTTCACTCAATCCAGCGCCGGTCGTGTGAATCAGATTGATGGCGCGTGCTCCGCACTCCCAGGACAATGTTCCGTCCTTGATCTCCTCGCAGATGGAATTGGCGGCGGACAGCAGGTCGGGTGATACGACGGCAAACACAAGCAGCATATCGCCGAGCGAGCATTGATTGACTTTCGCCACTCGCAGGGCACTCGACATGCTTTCGGGATCGACGATGCCCGTGCACATCAAAAGCTCATACAGCGTCTCATCTCTGCTGCTTCTTACCAAGCGAGCTTTTGTCGCTTCTTCCGTTTCATCGTGGCTGACGCGCTTCATGGCAATGATCGCCGATTTGCGGCTCAATTTGCCGCTGCGGATGAGGCGTTGGGCCCACAAAGCAGTTTCCACCTCCGACATGGTCACAAGCCCCTTGAGCACAAGAGCCTTACCGAGAGGTAAGCCCGTGGCGGCGCAAATTGTCAATCCTTCCTCAATGTTCTCGGGGGTGGCATATCCGGCGGAAACCATCAACATGCCTATCCTGTTTTTTGGCTTGGGCAAAGCGTCAATATCTATGCCGGACATGGCCAGAGCATGCTCGAGAGGAAGCGAAGTCCAGGCGATCACCTTCAAGGCTTTGACACCTTCTTTCACTTCAAGGGCATTATCGCGGATCAGTGATTGAACCTCGATTGCTGCGCTCAGCTCGGGCTCCGTGATTAGCCCGCGCATTACGAGCACCCGTCCAAGAGGGACAGAAACTTGTTCGCTGACGCTGTACGCGTCATGCAGCTGTTCTTGTGTTACCCAGCCTGCCTCTGAAATAAGGTCTCCCAGCGGAAATTCATGGACGCTTTCCGCCCTGTCCGTATCAGCGCAGGTATTTTCTTTCATTCGACGCTCCGAGGGTCCAGGTGTACTGGCAAATATTCGATTCCCTGAGCGCAAATGATCTAATCGTGATCCGTGAAATCTATGCATGAGGAGGAATGAGTCGCATTCTGTCGCTCGCGCTTTCTTCTTCATGCTCGTGAGGCGCAGCAGTCGGTTGCTCTCGACAGCGCAGTGATGGCGGCAGGAGCGATTCTCTCATTAGCTGACCTGAAGGCGTCCAGCTTTGTGTCCAGGAGCACCAGATCGAGCATCACTTCGATTCTATGATTGATGTCCAACTCCTGAAGTGACGATGAGAAGGATTGGTACGCTCCTGAACGGATGCGCCGCAGATGAATTGAGACCATGTGATTGCTCCTTCTTATGACGGAGTGAGGATCGTTGAGAGGCTGAGCCCCCAATTGATTTTGGTAAGTGACAAGGCAGTAAAGGCACATCAAGGCAGTAAAGGCACATCATCTGCTGCCGCTTTCTGCCGGTTCTTTCAATGTTAGATGCCTTTTGTTACAGGCGTATAAACTCCGCTCAAAGCTGCCATCAGAAAAAGAATACGGGGGCTCGCGTGTCGTCCATCAGAAAACGAATCACGGGCGCTCAAACGTCGTTCTTTCCCGCCTGCCATTTGGGCAATGCCGGGAAGGTTCCGGACCACTCTTGAAGCCCTTCCTCATCGATTTGCGCTTTGTGGTAACACACCAACGCCTGCTCGAGCGTTATCGCTCGCTCACGCAACAATTTGAACTGACGTGCCGCGCGAGCGACGCTCAATTGTTGCTCCGGACTGACGAAGCCGTTTTTCTCCAGGCATTTTTGAACATCCGGCGGCACTACCCTGGCAAAATTCTGCGCTTCCTTGGGCATTGCAACCAGACGAACCCAGGTCTCATCGTCAAAATTGTCGACAGTGGGCTGCTTTTTCAACTGTCCGTCCTGCTCGAGGGTGATCCGACCGCTGCCGTCAATGATTCTCACCAAACGCAAGAACTGCTCGAAACTTATCAATGTCCTGAGTTCCAGCGAGTCTGCGCGTTTTGGTCGGTAATGTCCGGACGTAGCTCGGGCGAGCACGTCGGCAGCGTAAACGTGGCTGAACTTCTTCGCTCTGACTAACTGCTGGAGCTCCAGCGAAAGATTGATGACATCCTGAGCGGCGATGTTGAGCGCAACCATGGCCTCCCCCAGACGCTGATTGTCGCTTCTGCCCTTAGCCAGGGCGGCATCGATATCCTCCTGGCTCGTGATTCCGGAATCGATGAGCAAATCACCCAGAAGGCAAGCTTGCGAGGGTTTGTAATCGCCCGAATTTTCCTCCTGGTTTTTCGTTGCTGTAAGGACTTCCTCAATGGCCATCTCTCGCGTTAGTCGTTTTGAGCGAATGAGACTTTGCAGGTCGGTTACCTTTTCTATAATGTTGGGCGTTAAATCGCGCGATGCCACTAGAACTTTGCCTAAGGGCAGTCCTGTCATCGTGGAGACAGCAAGCCTCTGCTTGATCAATTTGTGGTCGACAAGCAGGCTTTCCACAAGAAGATTGCCCAGGCGATTTTTGAGAACGGGATTGAACGGGCAACGGAGGAAGTCGAGCGCGATCTTGAGAGGAACTGCTTTTTTGCGCGAAAGCGCAATTGCCTTGCGTGCCGACTCGAGAGTGATGGCGTCATCCCTGATGAAAGATTGCGCGATGACCAGAAGGCGCAGCGTATCGAAGTCGAGCGTGTCCTGAATAATGAGCTGCAGCCCCAGCGGCAGTCCAGTCTGCTTACATCCCAAAAGAGCAAGACGAATCTCCTCCGGCGTGACGAGCTCGAGGTCGATCATCATATCGCCCAGAAAAGGTGAGCGCTTTTGTTCTGCCATCATCTTTTATCCTTTGGGACTATTTCTTCAATACCCACGGACTGACAACACTATGCGCGTCGGTGGGTGGACGTTGTGATGATTACCCGTTCCGCATTGAATCGTCGCACTATGGTCGTCGGTGAGTGGACATTGTGATGATTCCCCGTATTCCGCATTGAATCCGCACTATGCGCGTCGGTGTGTGGACATTTCTTAGAGCTGACGATTGGCGCCTCCAGAACAGCCATCATCTGCGGTGAATCTTGCGCACTAAATTAGAGCGCGGGAAGATTTGGGAAGGTTCCACTCCATTTTTCAGGAACGCTGCGCTCGGCTTCCATGCGGTGGAATTCGATGATCGCTTTTTCCAAGTCAGCGACGCCGCTGAGAAACAATTTGTATGCGTATGCCGCACGTTGAGCTGTCAAAAGTTGTTTGTCGGTGATGAATCCGCACTGCTGCAGGAATTCTCTCACGTCATCCGGCAAGCTGTGGGCTTTTGACGCTTCCGGCGGCAAAATCCCGCCCAACGACTTCCACGTCAGAGCGAGGGCGCTATCTCGGGCTCTTAGGTCGCCTTCGTTCGGCTGCGCGGGGGATAACGGCAGAGGCAATGCCCGGACCAGCTTGAGGAATGTGTAAAAGGAAACTGCGCCTCGCCCGGACCGATGGGCAAAATCAGCTTCGCTGGCGTTCAGCGAGGACAACACCTGAATGGCCTGGCTAATGGTGTATTTGCCGGAGCGGACGAGTGCTTGAATGCCGAGCGCCGCATCGACCATTTCCTTGCGGATGCCGCCAGCCTCGACAAGCGCTTCTCCAACGAGAACTTCACGCTCATGAGAGTATGTCAGGGCCGTTTCTAATGCCCGGTCATCGCACAAATTGGAGCCTACCAGAAGTTGCCCGAGCCTCGTTCTTTTTTGCAATTCGCTGTCGCCGACATTGGATATGGCGCTCATACATCTGCGCAAGGAGTACAAATTGTCGATTGCTTCATCGCGTGTAAGCTCGGATGCCCTGATTTTTCCCTGCACTGAAAGTGCTTGACTGATCATTTCTCGGCTGACATAGCCGAGCACAGTCATGATGCGACCGACTTGCAAGAATGTGGATCGAGCCAGCGAGCGAGCCAGTTTGAACTGCTCGCGGCCAATTGATTCGCTTTCCACCAACAGCTCGCCGATGCGATTTCGCTGCTTGTCGGATGTCTCAAGTCCAAGCAGGTTCATGGCGAGACTAAAGGAAATGGAGTTTTTTTGCACAAGTGTCACCGCACGCTCGGCATCTGCAAGCTCGAGCGCATGGTCTCGCAGCAAAGACTGGGCGCTGATTACGGCATTGAGCGTTTCCGGATGCACGCTGTCATGCCCAATCAGCATCAATCCAACGGGCAGGTGAAGCTCCGGTGCTTCTTCAAGCGCACGATTGAGCTGCTCGGGCGAGACGACCGACCAGCGGATCATCAGTTCGCCCAAAGGAAGCTGAGTCTGTAAGGTGCTCATTCTTGCAATCTCCAGGAGTAACGAGGCATTGCCTCGCCAACCGACTTGTCAGGCAGGTCGCCATCACGAAAGCCAGCTTTATTTGTCATGGGGAAGGGGTCGCCGACGGGTATTGTGGACTAATCCGGCTAAATTTTCTCCATCATTGGCGCAGTTATGGCAAAAGATTCACATCGAGAATTCGATCCGGTACAGATGTAATTGGTCGACTCTCGGCGTGACGCGCGCACGAATCAGATGATTGGTTCTCAGTGCCACTCGTAGCGATAGATCTGGTTTCTAGTATCAAATCGGTCCAATTTTGATACGAAAAACTATTTCGGTGCCCCGATCAAACTCCATTCAAAAAACTATTTCGGTGCCCCGATCAAACTCCACTCAAGCGCGCCGGTGTCTGAGGGAGCGGAGGCTAGGATCAACCTTGTGTGCGTGTTGTGGCAGCATCGGCTGATTTGCGTTTGCCGCGCTTTTTAAGCTGAGTTCAAAGCACGTTCATGATTGGATACTCCGACGAGAGATAATTGGAAATCGGGACTCCGTGCGTGGTGAGATTCCAAATCATCCCGGATACGGAAGGAAAGTGAATGGATGCAGCGTGGGACATTGGGTGATACCGCAATTGGTGCCACGACACTGCTGCCGGATTGCCTTGCTGTTGTTGTTGTATCAACAGCCGGTCGCGATGTGCTTTCGCGGGACTTGGGGGATTGTTGGCGCTGGACATCTCGGCCGATTTTGTTTTGCGCGAGCCATGGTATAGTCAAGACACATTTGCCCGATGGATGAAGCAGCATTGTGCTTTGTGAATCGACGAAGTTCTATTTTCAGCCGGACGGTATTGCCGGCCCTTGTTGTCTTCGCGCTTGCCGGTGCAGGTATTGCTTCTGAGCGGGGAGAGAGCACACAAGTGCCAAAGCGTTATTTGTACGGCTATCAGTTAATGCAGACCGAGCACTACAGCCAGGCAATTGAAGAATTCAACCGTTTGATCGCCCGAGAGCCGCGATCGTTTGAACTGTATGATTGGCGAGGACAGTGCTATGCCCTGAGCGAGCAGAAAGACAAAGCACTGAAAGACTTCGATATAGCATTGAAGTTGAGACCAAAAACAAGTTTCATCTATCGCCATAGAGCAGAGGCATTTGTTGTCTGCGGCGAATTCGAGAATGCGCTTGCAGACTTAAGGCAGGCAGTGAAGCTATCTTCCGATGACTATGCGTCCCTGGTGAGGATGGCTGAAGTGCTCTTGATGTTGGACAGATCGAGAGAGGCGGTCGAGTACGCGACTAAAGCCATCGCCTGCCGAAGCACGCAAGGGCCGGCAAGCAAGTGCTACCGAATTCGCGCTCAGGCATATTGCCACCTGGGGGAATATCAGAAGTCCATAAGCGACTACACAAACGCGATTGCCGTGGGCTCGCCATCATACAAATTACTAAACGAGCGCGGTCGTGTCTATGCAAAAGCACGCGATTACAAAAGCGCGGAAGCTGATTTCACAAGAGCATTGAAGATTGCTCCTCAGAACAAGGTTGCTGGCATTTATATGTCCAGGGCCGGGGCGCGGGAAAAACTTGGCAAATGGAAAGAAGCGCAGGAAGACCGGCACAAAGGCAGTGGCATAGATGACTTTTCGCTGTAGACCACCGCACGATACCTAGTAGACCGGTCGCTTTCCGTCGCTGACAAAAGAAACAAGGGCTTTGTGCTGGCTTGCACCGGCAATGGTGCGCAGCGCCGGAGGGAGGTGCTCCGGCTTTATTGGTAAGTCCCGCACGGAGGTCGGATGGCGTGGCGATGAGTGTTTCCTGATGCGTCCAGGAAGTGGCCCCTATTTCTTACTCAAGGCACCAGATTAGTTGCGACGCTCGCTGCTTCACTTAGGCCACTTTGCCCGTTAATCTTAGACACTGCGCAAGCATCTCATTGCGAACATAAGAGTCTTACTTGTCGGCTCCAGTCCGACTGGACCAGGAACCGTCAACCAGGCATGTCCTACAGCCTGGATTTGCAGCCACGGTTGCGAGCACGCAGGTTCGTGCAGCGGCAGTTCTCCAGTTGTGGACTTTCCGCCGGCTCTGTGGCGCCGCTCATTTCTTTGCGCAGCATTGCTGGGAAGCGGCGCCGGCTTATGAATTGCCGGCTGCCTCAGGCAAATTCGTCGGTTGGAATGGGTGACTTGAGAAGGAAACGATTTCGGTATGGATGGGGAAGAGAAAGCGCTCTTAACTCATCTATGAAGATGGCGCTCGCCAAAACAAGAATTGCCAGCGCCACGCATGCTACGAAGAGAATAAACTGATGACAAACGAAGGAAGAGATGCACAGCGCGATCGTCAGGGTCATCCCACCCGATGCACAAACAATGGCATTGTGTGTATTGTCGACCATGAGCTCAAGCCTTAAGGAATGGCATAAAGAGGGACTCCGAAGCTTCGCCTGCGCTTGCCGCAGCAATTCTTCTTCTTAGCTGAGCGAGAGCCCTGCGGTCAGCAAAAGAATTGTGATCGTGCATGCGTTACATCCAGTCACATCACCGTCATCCCCGGCTCATTGGCAGGCGAAGCGATCGCGCATACAGTGAAGGCTGGCGCTTTGTCCGAACACTCTCCTCAATTGCCCGTTCCGCGACTTGCCCAACGTGGTGCGGCGCCGAGCCTGAAAAACGTCTTCGCCCGGCTCATGGCGTCCGCAGAATCAATCGACAAAGTGGCCTGCTTTCTCATCTGGGGGCAGTGACAATCAGTTAGTGAAAGCGGTAAACCCATCAATGTGCGTTGCTCGGTTTTCTCGGATTGCCCGCACTTCAAAACTGAAAAGCACTTGCTGTCCGGTTTAGCAGAGTCTGATCGAACAACGAAAAAGTGGCCTGTTGTTGACGACTCATTTACACCATGGGAATTTTGCGGGCCCTTCGCCATAAGTTCGCCATACGAGATAACAAGAATTTAGAAGCCTGGCGTCGCTTAGCGCCACGTCCTGGAGCAAGAAAGTATGGATCTGATAGTCAACCTCCCCCCAAAGTCATTCTTACCGTTACATAGGCAGCTCGCCGATGCGCTGTGTGAGGCGATCGACCAGCGTCGCTTACTGCCTGGTGAGCCGATGCCTTCAACTAGAGATCTTGCTCAATCGCTTCGCATCTCGCGCTCTACAGTGGTGAGATCATATGAAGAACTGCACTCTCGCGGCTATCTGGAGAGCGCTCATGGTTCAGGCACGTTTGTCAGGAGCGAGATGTCCTTTGCTTATGGCAAGCAGACAGAGCTCAATAAAGAGAAAGAAAAACCTCGCATCGCATTCGCTGTTTCCGCATTCGCTGTGAGACTGCTGCATGCTGAGCCTGGCCAATTTCCTGATGCGGCGAGCTATTCAACTGACGACCTGGCGCCGGTGCTAAGGAGCTGGAAACGCTTGTGGCGCAGGCACTTAAAAAATACGGAAGAGGCGCGCTCGTGGGCCGCAAGCAATCCCATTGGTATTGAGTCGCTGCGCAAAACAATCGCAGACTTTCTCTGGCGTACAAGAAGAATCCACTGTCACCCTGATCAGGTCATCGCCTTCTCCAACAAACAATCGCGCCTTCAGCTCGTCTGCCGCCTGCTCTTCAGTCCTGGCGATCTCGTTGCAGTACAAGATCCGATCTCGCCCGAAGTGAGACAGATGCTTTCTGTTTACGGCGCGCGTGTAGTGCCTGTCCCGCTCGATCAGGAAGGAATCAACATTGATCACTTGCTTTCAATCGACAAACCTTTCAAGGCTATCTGCCTCGCTAACGACGACCACAATGGCGCCCTGTCAAGAGAAAAAAGAAGATGCGTTCGTGATCTGGCGAAGCGAACCGGCGCCTTCATAATTGAGGAAGAAGCCATACCGTATACCACCACGGGTGGTAGCGCTGACCGATACCCCTTGAGGAGCTCCGACGATAGCGACCGTGTGATCTACCTGAGCGCGGGGCTTGAAATGCTCAGCCCCCTCATGATGATGTCCTTTCTGGTTGCTCCCTATTCGTTGCAAGAGGCCTTTGCGGCCGCCAAAGCCTGCACGGGGGAAGAACTGGCAACGATCGAGCAGTTAGTACTGCGTGACTTTATTGAAGATGGACTCCTGGAGCACCACCTGAGAGGACTTGAACGCTTGAGCAATAAGCGACGATGCCATGTAATCCACCTTGTGACAAAACATCTCGGCAGGAGAGTGGATATCGAATCCTCTTTCGGCAGCCAGGCGGTTGTGATTAATTTGTCATCAGACATACCAGACTCTGAAGTTGTGCAAATGGCACAAGAGTCTGGACTATTGCTCTCGGCTCTGAGCAATCAATTTGCCTGTCCGGCACCCAAAGGCAAGTTTATGCTTTTCCCTGGGAGCTCCAAGGACGCTCTTGAAGAAGGAATTGAGACTTGGATTACTAAGCTGCGAGCACGGGGGCTGTCCTGAATATGAAACATCTTTCGTCTGTATCATTTGCTGGTGGCAGGCTTACAGTGACGCTCGACCAGGCGTCACCATATCCGGTGCACCGCCAGATAGCTCAGGCAATAAAGTCGGCCGTCATTTCCGGCAGCCTGGCTCTCGGACAGATGCTTCCTTCGATGCGCAGGCTTGCCGAAGCTCTGGGCGTATCTCGATCGACAGTTCAGCGAGCGTATGAAGACCTCTTGAGCCAGGGGTACATCGAGACTACCCATGGAGCTGGCTCTCGCATTTGCCGTGCGAGGCAGGCCGCCAGGACTCACCCCCTGGTCAGTCCGCCTGTCACGCAGTCCGCAAGGCCGCTGTCTTCGTATGCTGAGTCTCTATTGAGCGTTGTCGGTAGTGTGCTGCCGTGTGTTGACTATCAATGTGAGCTTCGCCGCGTTGACTATCAATGTGAGCTTTGCCAGGAGCCAGACTCCCTTGTTCAGCAATATCTGCATTTGCTCGAGGGACAGTGCCAGCTTTCGCTATTGCAAGAGGCGGAAAAAGCACGCGCTGTCTCCGGACTGAACGAGCTGCGCTCTCACTATCTCAGTTATTTGAGAAGAGCGCGCGCGGTGGACGGCACCGAAGAGCAAGTCTTTGTTTTCTCCGGCAAAAGAGAAGCTCTCGACACATTGTGCCGGATCCTGGTTGATCCAGGTGACTGTGTGGCGGTTGAAAACCCGACTGCTCCCCACGCTCTCAAGACGCTCATGCTGTCGCAGGCGCAAATTGTGCCCGTTCCTGTGGACAGAGATGGCATGGACGTAGACTGGCTCACAGCCTTGCCGCATCGCATCAAAGTGTTGTATCTGTCTCCGTCGTGCCACAAACCGAGTGGCGCCGTTCTCTCCAGCGACCGCAGGAGAGCTCTTGTTGACTGGGCTGAGAAAAATGGCACAGCAATTTTGGAGGACGATACATACAGTGAATTTACTTATGGCAGATCGCTTACGCCTGCGCTGCAACGAGAAGCGCCAGGCGGTTTTATTTACCTCTCCACTTTGCCGTCTGGCATCCTGCCGCTTGCCGGGCACACATTTGTCGTCGTTCCTCACAGCTTGCTGGCGGTTCTCATGCAAGCAAAAAGACTCACGGGTGGAGAAGTGCCGCTTTTGAATCAGCTGGTGCTAACAGAGCTCATCAGAGGAGGGCATTTTGAGCGCTCCATAAGGAGCCGACGAAATCGCTATGAAGCAATACGCGCCCACCTTATGAAGTTGTTGCCGCTTTACTTCGGCAGCAAGATCAACCTGTCGCCAGCACTCGCAGGAACGGAAATCACTTTCTCTCTCACTTCTGCCTTGACAGATGACGCCGTCATCGCCTGTGCGCAGGCAGCCAGGCTCGGTCTGAGAAGCACGCGCAGTCACTATCTCGGCGTCGGCAAAGCCAAGGAGTTTGTTCTTTCCTTTGCAGGGCTGGATGAGCATTCTATCGAACATCGGGTGCGCAGGTTCGTCATCATGCTGAACAATCAGGTTAGCCAGAAGAGCGTGGCCGTCGCGAGAGCGGATTATCAGGCGTCTGCGCTCTACCCGATCGCAGCATTGGGTGCCGGATAAGGATGCAATTTGACTGCTTGAGTTTAGTGTTCTGTATCGTGTAGGTTGTGCCAGAGTCATTCTGGCAGCCGTTTCTGTGTTTGGACGGATGGCTTAGACAGCAGAGCAATCCACCTATGGTACACCAACGATGCTTCTTCACTCTGGTACGGCAATGTAACCGATAGGAAAGCGAAGACGTCAAACTGCGACCGCAAAACCGTCGGTTGCCGGCTTCTTTTCCCTCCGCCATATAATCGCCACAACTCTGGGACACTATCTATAATTGCTCGTCAGCAGGTTGGTTTTGGGTCGGCAAGTGGCCCTGTGACCAGACCAGTTGGGTCGGCAGATGGAAATGCTCACATGAACTTTGTAGTCAACCTGGAATACCAGCGGTATGTTCCGCTTTACCGCCGTCTTTCCGATGCCCTCAGGAAAGCAATCTTGGAAGGCAGGCTAAAGCCTGGCGATGCCATTCCGTCCGTGAGAGATATGGCCACCACCTTCCGGCTCTCGCGGGCTACAGTGCTCAAATCCCTTGAAGATCTTCACAAGCAGGGCTTCCTGGAGACGATTCATGGGTCGGGAACATACGTTAAGAAGAGATGGCCGGGTGACCTGAGCGATCTCTTGCCACCCAGGGAGTTAGAAGCAAGCGATGCGCAAACCGACAGGAGCGCACAGCTATCGGCTTATGGCAGGAGAGTGACTGCCCTTTGTCAGGCGGAGTCAAAGGAGTGGAATGTGCATTTGCCGCAAATCAATTTTGGCGGACCGCCGCTCAACCTCACGCCGATGCGAGAGTGGAAGGCATTGCTCCTCAAGCACTCCAAGGGCAATGACCTGCAGGAGTTGACTTACATTGTCGAACCTTGTGGCTATCCCATGCTTAGAGAGGCCATTGCCGCATATCTTCACAGACTGAGAGCAGTGAGAGCAAGAGCAGATCAGGTAATCACCTTTTCCAGCAAGCAATTGCGCCTGGATTTGATTGCGCGCGTGTTATTGGAGCCGGGCGACTGTGTTGGTTTCGAGGAGCCAGGCTATTCCGAGGCCAGAGTTGCACTCGCCTCGCACGGCGCCGAGATTGTCCCTATTCCTGTCGACGGAGACGGGCTCAACGTTGACTATCTCTTGGCATTGCCGCTGAAGTTTAAGCTCGTGTACGTTACTCCATCCCATCACGATCCCACGGGCGCAGTTCTGTCCCTTGAAAGACGCCGACAACTAATTGCCTGGGCCAAACGAACGGGAGCCTACATTATCGAGGACGATTATGACTGCGAATACAGATATGGGCGCAAACCACTACCCTCGCTGCAAGGGCTCGATGGTGGCGATTGCGTAATTTATCTTGCTTCATTGTGGAAGATAATGTTCCAGGCCCTGCGATTTGGTTTTATCATCGTGCCGGAGCGCCTGCGGTCGGTGTGTGTCCTGGCCAAAACACAAAGTGAGCGCTATCTCCCCGTACTGGAGCAATTAGCGCTCAGCGATCTCATCAACGAAGGTCATTTGGAAAGGCATTTGCGCAAGACGCAAGGTGCCTTGGCCCGACACAGGCAGGCTCTCATTTACGCCCTGACGAAACATGCAGGCGGGAGGGTTCGCCTTGCTCCAGAAAGTGCAGGCATGCATGTTCTGATTGAGATCGACACGGATCTTTCCGATGATGCGGTGCTGCGTTTGGCCTACGAGGCGCGAGTGCCGCTGATCAGCACCCGTGCCCATTACATGGGAGCTCCCAGGAAAGGGGAGTTTGTTTTGTCTTTTGCTGAAATTCATGAAAGCACGATTGAGAGTTGCATTCAACGGTGGATGGAACTTATGGAAGAGTATTCCGCTGGCGGCAGGATAAGAACAAATGAAAACAGAGCTTGAGGTCAATTTCAATTCGAAATTTCCTGTTCATAGACAGCTCTCTGATGCGCTGCGCAGGGCAATCATCGAGGGAAAGATTGCTTCTAACGAGCCTTTGCCGTCTATCCGAACGCTTGCCGCGTCTCTCGGTGTCTCGAGATCGGCAGTGGCAAGAAGCTTCGAAGATCTGGCCAGCCAGGGATATGTAACGACAGTGCTCGGGTCGGGAACTTTTGTCCGCCACCGCATGCCTGGAGACCTGGTGGAGATGGATGACTTACCCGAGCTGGGCAGCCCTGGGCCGGATCTTAACCGAGAGTTGTTGTTATCGGCATATGGTAGGCGCCTCATGCAGCATGAGCGTGAGTGGGCACCACATACGGTGCAGGATCTGAATCACGGCGGTCCCCCTATGAATCTTGCGCCACTGGCGGCCTGGAAGGTGCTGTTCCAAAAGCACTGCCGTTTGCGCGATCTGTCGCTGTTGGAATTCAAGCCCGATCCTTTTGGTTTCCCGCCCCTGAGAGAAGCTTATGCTTCCTATCTCACCCGGGCCAGAGCAGTGAATTGCAACTCCGACCAGGTTGCAGTCTTTTTCGCTCGTGAATTGAGACTGGATTTGTTGCTTCGTTTGTTCCTGGAAGAGGGAGATTTTGTCGCTGTTGAGAATCCTGGCTATCCGGGAGCAAGACAGCGTTTTGCCGCTCATGGCGCCAATATGATTCCCATTCCTGTCGGACCGCAAGGGATGGATGTGGATTTTCTCGCGTCATTGCCGAATAAGATCAAATTCGTCTATGTCACCCCCTCTCATCATGAGCCAACAGGCGCTGTGATGCCACTTTCACGCCGGCGCCAGCTTCTCGATTGGGCCAAGGCCAACGGCACTTTCATCATCGAGGATGACTACGACAGCGAATACCGCTACTGCGGCCGGCCGGTGCCGTCACTGCAGGGTATGGATGACGGCGAAGTAGTGATTCACCTTTCCTGCTTGTGGAAGCTCATGTCGCCTGTGGTTAAGCTGGGCTTTCTGGTGATGCCCAGGTCGATTGTGCGCATAATCAGAGACGCAAAGTCCCTTTGTGAGCGCGATCTGCCCGTGATTGATCAATTCGCGCTCACCGACTTTATCAACGAAGGACATCTGGAGCGGCACATTCGCCGCAATCGAAAAACATACGGGAAAAGGAGAGAAAAGCTGGTGGCAGAGCTGACAGAGCATCTGGGAAGGCGGGCGATTGTCTCTACCGAGAGCGCCGGCATGGACATGCTTGTCCGCATCGAGAGCCCTTGCTCTGATGAGGAAATCGTTCGTTTCTCCCAGCAGGCCGGAATACCCATGGTCAGTTCCCAACCGTATTATTTTGCCGACGGCAGGCGCGGCGAGTTCGTCATTCCGTTTGCCATGTTCGATGAAGATCAGATTGAGCGTGGCGTCGAGAAGCTGGCATTTCTCGTCGCGCAAAAGGACAAGATTTGATGAGGCGCTTTGCGATAGGCAGGACGAGCACTTGGCCTAAGAAGTATCGCAGACTCTGATCTGATATTCTTCACCGCAGGGCAAATTTGCAAGTGCTTGCTTGTCCCTGCTGCGCATCGCGTGGCTCAATTAGCCGACTTTGCCTCGAAGTTGTGTTAGCCAAGAGGAGCAAGCGGCAAGGTAAATGCAAAGGTGCTCCCTTTTCCTTCCTCGCTCTCAACCCAAATGGCGCCGCCGTGAAGCTCGACGATTGCTTTGCAGATTGAGAGCCCCAGACCTGATCCTCCCTTTTCGCTGGCGTCAGCAGCTTCTATCTGCCGAAAGCGGTCAAAGATGCCGCTCTGCATGCTTTGCGGAATGCCGCGCCCCTCGTCTTTGACGCGCACCTCCACCATCCCATCTTGCTCAAGTGCAGATAAAGTAACCGTGGTGCCTGCTTCAGAGAACTTGATGGCGTTGGAGGCCAGATTCACGAGCACCTGCACGATTCTGTCGGGATCGGCGTCAACATCTAGAACTGTGTCCACCACCTGAAAGCGAATCTGTTTCTCCTCGGCAAGAGCTGACAATGTCTCAGTGCATGTCGAAAACAAATTGGCGATTGGCACCACGCACTTGTGCAGCTCCAGCATGCCTGCTTTGATTCTTTCGATGTCCAGCAGGTCGTTGATCAGCGCCATCATGCGAGCCTCCGCATGCCTGGCTCTGCCGATCATTTGTGCTGCCTTCGCGGGCAATTCACCCCCCACACCGTCCGCCAGCATCTCGTGGATGTGCTGCACGGCGGCAAGTGGCGATCGCAGATCGTGAGTGACCATGGCAATGACTTCTTGCTTCATGCGCTCCGCCTCTCTGCGCTCAGTGACATCATGCAGAACGACAAAGTAAGTTTTCTCGGTTTCGGACCAGCGGGCCGACCAGAGGATATCAACAGGGGTCTGGTCCTTTCTTATCATTCTTGCTTCAAAAGCTTGCGAATCCCCGCCCGCCACCACTTCATCCAGAGAGCTCAAGACATGGCTGACATCGAGCGGATGCACGAGATCGATAAAGTGCTTTCCCAGAAGCTCATCGGGATCGTATCCCAATACCCTGGACGCAGCGGCACTCAAGGCGGTGAACTTGCCGCCGTTGTCGATCGAGCAAATGACGTCGCGAGCATTTTCGATCAACGCCCTCTCCCTCTGGGCCGCTTCGGACAATGCGTTGGCCATGGCGTGAAAGACATGGTCCATTTGCCCCACTTCATCACTTCCCCCCAGGAGCGGGAGCAGCGGCTGGTTGCGCGCCAGGCGCATGCTGTTCTCCGTGACGATGGCAACACGCCTGGTTAAACCCTTGGTGACAACAACGGCCAGGAAAATAGTGAGAACGATGCTGAGCCCGACAGCAGCGCTGAGACTTTGTCTTATCTGAGCCTGATATTCTGCCTTTAATTCCAGACCTTTCTCCCCGATTTGTTTCTGCTCTCGGGCCATGGAAATAAGCTCGTGCGAGATGATTTTCCTCAGGTATTCGTTCATTCCTCTGCGGATGCGGTCGACCTCTTGCAGGTCACCCCTCTCATAGGCGAGCTTCATGTCATCGAGCCGTCTGTTTGCTTCTAAAGCGTTGCTTTCGACTTCGGCTACGAGCGCGAGATGGGAGGGATCATTGGCGACAAGAGACTTGAGCTCGCGAAATTCTCCTTTGCACTGGCTCACCAGTACTTCTCGCCTGGCTCGTACTGCTTCATCCTTGACAAAATCGTGTGCCTTGACGGTAGTCATCAAATCGTACAGATCGCGCACAAGGTTGTTGACGACGTCACTAATCTTTCGCGCGTTGTCGGCGCGAGAGGCTTCTGCCTCCGCGCGGTTATAAAGATCTGCCAGTATGCCGACGAAAGCGAGCTCGAAGAGAAGTGGTACGGAGACCAGAATCAATCCCTTGTGAAAGAGTGAAATTCTGAGGGCCATGACTATGAGAGCTCCGTCCAAGGTTCGATTTCACTTTACACCAAGGGCGGCTTTACTGTCGGACAAATGGACCACAGCTGCTGACTACCACATCGTCAGTGCCAGGGGTTAAAGTTGGCGAATCAAGGAGGAGAATCGGGAATATCTGTGAGCGGGACGGTATTGAGCTAAGATGGCTCTGGGATTCCATCCCGCGCTAGGCTTTTTCGCGAAAGGTTCGCTCGCGTATGGCAAAGATACTTGTCGTTGAAGATGATGTTAATTTGATCTTCACGCTTTCGGAGTTTCTCGGCAGTGAAAATCATGTTGTGGAAGTGGTTAAAGATGGCGAGGAAGCTGTAAGCAGACTCAGCTATTTTCAATACGACTTAGTCGTTCTGGACTGGAATCTTCCCTCAACATCAGTGTCGGGTCTTGATGTGCTGCGGCAATATCGGGCCAGGGGTGGAAAAATCCCTGTCTTGCTCTTGACCGGCAGATCTACCATCTCCGAAAAGGAGGTAGGGCTTGATTCGGGTGCTGACGATTATTTGACCAAGCCGTTTCATCTGAAGGAACTTGCTGCCCGCATAAGGGCTTTGCTCAGGCGTCCTGCCGACACCCTGCCGTCTAACACTCTGAAGGTGCAGAACATCGAGCTCGATCCGGTCTCCAAGAAGGTCACCGTAAATGGTGCACGGATTCACCTTCTGCCACGCGACTATTCCTTGCTGGAATTTTTCATGCGCCACCCAGACCAGGTATTCAGCAATGAGGCGCTGCTGGAGCGCGTCTGGCATTCTGAGAGCGAAGCCACTGCGGAGGCATTGCGATCGTCGCTGAAGCGGATCAGGAGCAAAATCATGGATGTCGACTGCAAATTGATTGAGAATATTCCTAAAGTGGGCTACAGGTTGAAGTCTAACGCCGGCGACTGATGCGGCTTTCGCAAGGCGCCTGCGCCCGGCCAAGATCTTTGTTGTATCACGATGCCTTGCAGCTGATCAGGACAGTTCCGCAGTCCGGGTTTCGCAGGCAGCTCGTCCGATACTTACGCAATTTGCTGCTCGCTGCGCCATCGTGATGGCACAAGGTTTGCCCCAAGGCAGATAAGCCAACAAGCAACGAACCCGGAAGGAGGTTCCGGGTTCGTTGCCTGGCGTTGGTCTCTCTCTTAAAGCATCGTCAGGTCCAGCTCTCAGCTCTGAGCTTTCGTCGCGGCTGTGACTACTGACATCTTCCTTCCCGGATGTGGCGGAGTTTGGTCCAAGTGTGTGGAAACCGCGCATATGTTAAAGACGTTACAAGTCTGCTCGCAGTATATTAGAACGGTGCTGGTCTTTTCCGCAGAGGAAATGAATTGTGACTGCGCCGGTCCGTTCGGTTTTGTGCTGTTGCACGCGTGTCCTCGGATGTGGTGGCAGCTCTTTTGACTACCTCGCGAGCATGCCGCTTCGCGCATCAACAGATCGGGGCTGTTGACGCGCACAAGCAGGCTTTTCAAAGCTCTTGCGTTCTTGCTGCAAGCAGTGATCTAGATCCAGACACGTTTACTGATGAACCGCACCATGCGGGAGTGTGCTGCGCTTACCAAAGATTGAATTCCGCACGGTACGGTCTCAGCAATTTGCTTCGCGGCAGTGCTTATGCTACATAACCCTCGTGACGAAGTAATGAGCGATTTGTGACCGAACAGTGAACAGCTTGTGACGGACGAACGCCCATGTTTGCTCGTGTTGACAAATTGCGGTTCGTCCTCAAATAATGAGGTGTCGCTGCGTTTACTGCTTCCCACCGAATGCAAGCGAAAATTGAACGATGAGTTCGTTTCGCGCTGGGAGTCGAAAATGCTTCATGCCTGAGCATTCGGAACGCAGCGAGGGTTACTGAGATGGCTGAAAATATTGCCAACATTCTGAGAGCAGGTTCAGTAGAGTTAGATACCGTGCAACGGCAAGTAAAGCAAGATGGCGTAATTGTTAGACTGTTGCCGATCGATCTGTTGCTGCTCGAATTCTTCATGCGCCACCCTAACCAGATATTTTCCA
Organism: Candidatus Obscuribacterales bacterium; assembly: GCA_036703705.1. Taxonomy (GTDB): domain Bacteria; phylum Cyanobacteriota; class Vampirovibrionia; order Obscuribacterales; family Obscuribacteraceae; genus DATNRC01. The sequence goes on along the minus strand of DATNRC010000532.1, from coordinate 2,636 downwards.
GCGAGGAGTTGCTATCCCGTGTATGGAAGAATCAGAGGTCAGCGACGAACGCAGCTCTGCGAGCCTCTCTCAAGCGCATCAGAAAACAGCTTCATGAAGATCCCGAGAACTCAATCATCGAGACTGTGCCGTATGTGGGTTATCGTCTGAGAGCATTCGAACGCATGTGAGCTAATGTCGCTACTATCAGAGTGGCGTCAGCCTCGCACCTTCAATAATCTACGCAGATGATTCCACGTGGATACAGACAACACTGGAGGTGCAACCAGGCGACAAAATATGGATTGATTACAGGGCTGATGGGCTGTGGCAAACGATGTTGTCGGACCCCTTAAGGAAGAAAGCCAGAGAACCAAGTGCCCCATTCTTCTTCGTTTACTCCGACACAGGAGCGGGCTTCGGCAGGCGAAACCAGAAGGTACTGCCCTGTCCCATCACGCTCCTGACGCCAATCTCACCTCCATGAGCTTGCACGATCGCCTTTCCAATAGCAAGGCCCAGCCCGCTGCCTCCTCTGACAGTTGCATCAGTGCTATCGACTTGCTGAAAGCGGTCAAATACCTTATCCAGAAACTCAGTCGGTATGCCGGGTCCTTGATCGGCAATGGAGAATTCCCAGCTCGATGCGCTTTCCTCAACAGCAATGTTGATGTTTCCACCCTCAGGCGAAAACTTGATCGCATTGCCAAGCAGGTTGACCAGCACTTGCACGAGACGGCCTTCATCTGCATATATCTCTGCTTCGGTTATCGGCTCGACTATCTCGACACGCTTCTCACCAGCAAGGACTCGCACTGACGCAACTGCTTTGCTCACGAGATCCTTAACATAAACCGTTTCAGCGCTGATTACGGCCATGCCAGCCTCCATGCGCTCAATATCGAGCAATTCGTTGATCATAGATATCAGTCTATTCAGGCTGTGGTCAGCATTTTCCAGCACCTGCTCCCCCTTTAGCGACAGCTTTCCGTAACGCCCCGATCGTAAGAGTGTTACGCTACCGGCTAGAGCCGTCAGGGGAGTTCTCAGATCATGGCTGATCATGCGCAAGAACTCCTGCTTGCGCTGATCTGCCTGGGCAAGGTCCTCAGCCATTGCGTGGAAAGCGGAGTCGACTTGCGCTACTTCGTCGCTTCCCTCTAAGAGCGGATGAAGCTTTTCGCCGCGAGCAAATCTGGTCGCATTATCGGCAAGAACAGTCAATCTGCGCACAATTGCGTGTGTATAAAGATAGAACACCGCGAGAGCCAACAAGGTTTCAAACCCCGCCGCCAACCAGAGGAACTGCTTTTCAACATTGCGTACATTCGGCATCGACCCCACCGTTACTCTGAAGCGCTCCCTGTCAAGTTCAAGCAGGTCGTGCCGGCCTTGAATGAGCTCGCTCATGGATGTTTTGATTGCTTTCCGTTCTTGTACGGCGCTTTCGCCCTTTTCATTTTTTTTCGAAAGCGTTTTGTCCAGTGAATTCATCAAGTTGGCTGCCACGACTGTGGCTTGCCTCACAATTTCCTGCTGCCGAACATCTTTGGAAGCTGCTTTGTGCAGTCCGCTCATCTCAGATGGCCACTGTTTCTCGCAATACTTGAAGAGTTTGAGTGCATCTTTGTCACCCGAGGCTACATAGTCAACACAACCTAAGGTAGCTAAAGAAAACAGCACGCCAAGCCAGTTGCATCGTCCAATGATCTCTTTGCTGGAATATTCCTTCTCTTCGAGGAACTCTGCCTCAGAGAGGAGGCGTCCAAATACAACAAGAAAGACCATTTGTATTAGTAGAATCCCTCCGATGATGATCATCCCTTTGCGAGTCAGCGTGAGTTTTGTTTGCATGATTCTTTTCGTAAATCGATTCCAGGCAGGAACTGTCTTTTTCGTGAGGGCTACGAACGATTTCAAGCACTCCGGTATCTTCACCAGGCCTAAATTCTGGCTTCATGACCGTGAGAGTCGTTATAAGCGGTTGACCTGAACGCGCTCAGAAATATGGTCGGTGGTTGATTTTATATCATGCAGTGAGCTCGTCTGCCCATCGCGATCATTCGTGTGTGGGACAGCATCTACGCTTCGCATAAAGAGCTCTGTGACCAAGCTGTGACGGAGATGTGACGGTTGTCTGCAATACTTGACTCGCACTCTTGATAACCCTACAATCAGTAAGATGTCGCGGCTATCCCCCTCCCTTCAATCGCGAGCGTGACCATCCGATGCGACGGCGTGCACGAAACTGTAGTGGGCATTTGGGAGAATTTCCTGTAGCCGTTTTCCTGCTCCTCTTTTTCGTCTGCTTTCCTGCAGTCAATCTGCTCGGTCTGGCCACAGGCGCGGCAACGATTTACTTGCTGGCGCACACTTCGGCCACACGAGCAGCAGCACAGGAGCAATACGCAAACGCTCTCTCAGGCGTCAAAGAAGAAGCAGAGAACTTTTTGAAGACCGGTTTCGCCTCCTTTTCGCGCCTTAAGCCATCGGCAGGCTTTGAGATGTGCGGATGCGATCTTTTCGTCACAGCAACAAATTATCGCACTCAGGAGGTCTTGACCTTTGGTCCCAACACTCCAGTGCCACCACCTGTAGATGCTTCAAACTTCATTTATGAATACAGCTGCCGCACCACTTTCAAAGTCGGTCCAACG
>DATNRC010000531.1:0-10130 GCA_036703705.1 Candidatus Obscuribacterales bacterium | reverse complement strand
CGGTGCGGATGCGAGCCTCAGTCCCAGACGAGGCGGTAGCCGACGCCGCGCACGGTGAGGATGCGAGCCTCAGTCCCAGACGAGGCGGTAGCCGACGCCGCGCACGGTGAGGATGTGTTTGGGCTGGCTGGGGTTCTCCTCCAGTTTTTCACGCAAATAGCGAATGTGGACATCTACCGTTCGGCTCTCGCCCAGAAAGTCCGACCCCCAGACCTGCGCAAACAGCTGATCGCGTGTGAAAACCCGGTTGGGATGCTTGGCCATAGCCGCCAGTAACTCGAACTCCTTGAAAGTGAGGTCTATTTGCTGGTTGTTGACTGAGACCGTGCGCGAGTCCATGTCGATAAACAATGCGCCCAGGCGAATGCCGCGGCTGGGTTGAGGTGCGCCGGGCGCCTCTCTCAGGTGCGCCTTCACGCGTGCGACAAGCTCTCGCAAGCGCACAGGTTTGGCTATGTAGTCGTTGGCGCCCAGCTCGAGACCAACGACTGTGTCGATTTCGGAAGTCCTGGCGGTAAGCATCAAAATGGGTGTTTTCCTGTCGGCTGCCCGCACGCGCCGGCAAACCTCATAGCCATCAAGGCCAGGCATCATGAGGTCGAGAATGATGAGGTCCGGCTTTTCCGCCTCCACAACCTGAATGGCCTTCACCCCATCATGAGCTAATACCGTACCGAAGCCTTCCTGGTTGAGGACGTACTGAATCGAATTGGCGATATCTACTTCATCATCTACTATGAGGATCTTTTTCATGTTATTAGCGCTTTCTTATTCCTAACAAGCCGTTCATAGTATCATCGACATTGGGCGGTGTTTTCATTCTTTTCCGGCTCTCATCTGAAAGTTTAAATCGAGAGGGTTGGATTGGCCTCGGTAGAGCAAATGTCGTGGAATCTCACAACTAGAAAAATCCAGTATCTTTTGGCAGTGCTTGTCTTGTTTGCTGCTCTGGTCTTGCCCGACGGGCAGGCGCGTACGGCGAGCAAATCCAGCTGCCAGCCGCACAGACCAATGTGGGTAACGTCCGGACCGTATCCCCCCATGGTCCATCCCGTGCGTGTCGGCATAGCCACGCGGGCGCCGATGGCGCGCATTGCCGTTTGGGCTCCGGGCTGGGTTTTTGTTGACAATCAGCCGATGATGCCGCTCAAGCCGCAAGTGCAATACGTAATAACAAGCGGAAAATTGCAAGAGCTGTCCACGGGTCAGTCGTTCCCTTTGCCGCGCGATAGACGAACGCAAATTGCTGCTCGCGATGCGATGGGCAATTATGCTGTTTGGGCGAACAATCGATGGTGGCGCGGCAGTCTGGAGATAATTTGCATTGGCAACAGCGTGACGGTAGTCAATCTGCTCGATCTCGAAGACTACTTGCAGGGTGTTGTTCCTTCGGAGATGCCGGCAAGCTGGCATCCGGAAGCGCTGAAGTCGCAGGCTGTGGCGGCGCGAAGCTACGCCTGGGCACATCTGGCGCAGAACAATGGCTCGAAGTGGTTCAGGAGCGAAGGCTACGATCTCGTTCCGGACGTGCGAGATCAGGCATACAAGGGGCTCGCCGCCGAAGCTCCTTCGACCAGGCTTGCCGTTTATCACACCCAAGGCGTTATATTGAGAGACTCCGGGCGCGTCAAGCCCGGCTTTTACCGCGCCACCGTAGGTGATTACTACGAGAATTTGAACATCCGCAAAAAATCAGTGCCGGCGGCTACTTTGGAACGTCTGACCGGCGTGAAAAACATTGTCGGCGTGACGGTCAAGCGCTGGGATACGAACCTCAACGCGCACACGATCCAGGTCATGGGAGCGAAGAGCAAGCCGATTGAGGTTTATGGCGTGGCTCTGGCCAAAATGATTGGCCTTTCAACGGCTGGCATCTTGGATATTCATGAGGAGGGAAGCAACTGGGTTTTCACCTGCCGCGGGCCTGGCAACGGTGCCCGGGGCTTGAGCCAGCACGGAGCCAATGCCCTGGCGAAGAACGGCTGGCGTTACGAGCAGATTTTGCAGCACTACTACCAGGACAGTGACGGCCAGTTGCGACTGGAGTTTATTGACGGTTACAGCCGCGCAGCGGCCGCCGCCTCATATGCTGCAGCCGCGCAGGCGTTCTACCGTCGGTACGCTCCACCCCCTCAACAGCAGCCGCCACAACAACAATCCAGCACTGCCTCTAATGCTTCTAACAGCTCTAACAGCTCTAACGGCTCCAATGTCTCCAATGCCTCTAATGGCTCTAATGACTCCTCGGATTGAATGATCCACAATGGAATCAGAGGTGTCATCGGGGGTTAGCAACTGCTAAGGAGCGAACATGCCTGCAGATTCTAGAGAATCTCACATCCATACAGATTTCTTCGACAAGCAAGCGAAGGAAAGCGCCGGCTCGTCGATATTTCGTGGTCCTGTCGGTTTCGTGCTGGTGCTCGTGGCAATCGGTGTTCTTTACGGCGTCTACAAGGGAATCGAATACTTCGTCAACATCGAACGCATCACGGCCATGAAATATGTCGAGCTCAATATGCAGCGACCGACGCTCAAAGACGGGGCGGCTTATGTAGACGCCACAGTTAACAACTGGAATCCCATCGCGCTCACGTCAATCTCCGTTCGTTACACAGTGGATGGTGCAAGCGGTGCCACTGTAGGCAGTGGCGTTGCGACGATATCGTATACGGTGCCAGCTGGCGACGAGCGATCGTTTTCCGGTATCAAACTCGGTGCCTTGAGCGCGCCCGCTGCTAAGATGCATGCGGAAATTTGCGATGTAACGCTTGGACCTAAGCCCGATCTGGCGGCTGATTTTCAATCGAGATTTCTCGAAATAGGTGCCTTGAAAGATGACGAGAAGATTAGCGCATTGAAGTCGTTTACGAAGGACGCGCCCAAATTTGCGCCCGCGTTCATCACATTGGGGGCTGCTTATGAGGCGAGGGGAAACCGGGCGGCCGCTCAAGAAGCCTATGAGCAAGCGGTGGCAATTGATGAGCATGATGCCAATGCTCACTTGCATCTCGGACGTATTTTAATGGCAAAGGATCCGGCAAAGGCACGCACCGAGCTTGAGAAAGCGAATACCGTCAATCCGCAAGATCCGGCAGTCAAAGAGGCTATGTCGCAGCTCGCCGGCACCAGGACGGCCGCGCCTAAATAGCGTGTCGAGCCGCCCGTCGATTTTTAGCCTCACACTTACGCCCTTAAAAAGCGTCTTGACGCTTAAACAGGTTCGGCGCTAACCACGTCTTGGCGCCTTAAACAGGTCTTGTCGCTCAAACAGGTCGAGGCGATCAAACAGGTCGAGGCGATCAAACAGGTCGAGGCGCTCAAACACGTCGTGGCGCTTAAACAGGTCTTGTCGCCTTAAACACGTCTTGTCGCTCAAACAGGTCGTGGCGCTCAAACTCGTCGTGGCGCTTACGCAGATCTTGGCGCTCAAACAGGTCTTGGCGTGACGTTGGCCATTGACGGCGTGGACACTCGCGGCGGACGAAAATCCATTTCCATCGTCACGGTGGTGTCAGCGGCGTTCAGCCTGTCTACCTTTTGCTTCAGGGAGGCAACGGTTGCCGTGTGTCTGCCGTAAGCCATTTCATATATCGATATCGCGCGCCTGTAGAGCTGTTCGGCGCCGGCCTTTTGCTGTTGCAAGACGAGGATATCGGCGAGCTTCAATAGACAACTGGCCACGCTTAAGCCATCCGGTCCGTGGACGGCTTCGAGGATGGTCAGCTGGCGCCGCAGCGTTTGCGCTGCTTTCGACAGCATGCGCACTTCCTGATATACGGTGACGAGCTCGCTGAGAGTATTATTCGTCTCAACTGCGAAGGGTCCGAAGCACGCCTCTTCGATGAGCAAAATCCTTTCGTACAACGGCAAGGCGGACATGTACTCGCCTTGCCGGCAGTAGCATTCCGCGAGCCTGTTGAGCGCGAAAATAACAGCTATATTGTCCGGACCGACGCATTCCTCTTGCAGGCTGACAAGGATGCGATAGAGCGCCTCCGCCTGCTGAGTCTTTCCCGTGTGTTCGTATATACTGGCAAGCTGGTCTACGGTGCGCGTATATACAGAATCGATCGGCGACGTATCTTTCGATCTTGCCTTCAAAAGGCGCTCCACAAAGGGCTCTGCTTGCGCGTAGCGTCCCAGATTGACGTAAAACCAGGATAGGTCCTCGAGAGTTTTTATCGTGTCGGGATGGTCCGCACCCAGACTCGCTTCTTTCCCTTCCAGGGCCGATAAAAAGAGACGCTCAGCGTCGTCGCATCGCCCCTGCTCCAGGAATCGCTGGGCAAGCTGCGTCAGATCGGCGCTTGTCACCGGCATATCCGGTTTATAGTAATTCGCTATCTCGAATTGCGTAATTGGCGGTTCCCTGCGCTGGTGCTTTCGTGCACTGGTGACAGGGACGATCGAGATGCCATTTTGCACTGGAAAAGAGCTGTTAGACATAATTTGTTGCTTCGTTCACCCACCTGTCGGGGATAACGAATCTGCTTTCTATCTCGGACGGCTGGGTCAATGATATGGACATTGTGTCCAAATGACAAGCGTGTTTTGTACATGAGGCATGCGGGAAACCGCACGGTCACGTTAAATCTGGCATTCAAATTTGGCGTAATAAAAGATCATTACTTCTGCGTAATACGATCCGCCGGAGGAGACGAACGCAGCTTAAGACCATGATCTGGACATTATTTGCATAAGCGCCATATCATAGCCTGCGAGTCTGCTGGAAACTGAGTTGATGAACTTTTCGGAGTCGAGAAAACGAGCGCTCAACTGCCGGTTTGGTGCCGCCGTTGCGGGCTTTGTAGCGACCAACGCCCTAATCCTCTTCGTCGCTCTTGCTGTTAACTCTCTCATGCCGGGCTCCTCAGTGCGCGATGACGTACAGCTGAGCGGATTTGGCAAAAGTCCTATGTATGGAACCTGGACGTGGTGGAGCGCGCACGCATTCTTTGAGGAAGAAAAGGCGCCGGATGTTGTTTTGCTGGGTAGCTCTCTTTTCAATTCCGCTGCCTGGGCGGCAGACGCTCTCACTCTCCTTAGACCGATCGACTGCGCCATTCATCACCGGGTGATCACCCTCGAACGTGCTCTTTCTGACCGCCTCGGTGTTTCCAATCCGCACGTGATGAATCTATCCATCGGCGGGGCGGTAGCGTCGGATTATTACGTCATGAGCCGGGCTTTGTTTAACGGCGAACGGAAACCGAAGATTGCCATCATCGGCGTTGCTCCGCGCGATTTCATTGACAACAAGCCGGATTCACCAAGTTCGACTGAGCCCTTCATATTTTTCTCCCGTTATATCGACTTCGACTCCACGCTGGCGCAAGCGTTTACATCGCCCTTTGAGCGCGCCAAGACCGAGCTGGAATGGCGTTTGAATAAGATTCCATTGCGCCGCTTTCATGCTGCTGTTGCACGTATTCTCACTGATCAAGGCGGCGGCGTTCAGCGCACCATGCCTGCCAATCAGTTGCTGGCTGCGCTTTCCAATGGTGCGTTCAATGTGCGGCCCGGGGACATCATCGTGCCTTTTACCGTCAGTGACACCTGGTACGACAATACGCAGGAGTATGCCAAACGCTTCAAAAATCCGCATCCTGCGCATTACGAAAGAGAAATGTTTTTTTTCGAGCAAACGCTCAAATACCTGAAGAGCCGCGACATCAAAGTGCTTGTTGTTGAAATGCCGACCTTGCCGATGAATCGGAAAATGCTGCCTGATTCGTTTTGGGCTTCATACATCGGGCGGTTGAAAGAGGCTTGCACGAAGGAAGGTGCTGATTTCGTCGAGCTGGCGAGCATCGCGCCCTTCGAGAAAGGCGAGTTTGTCGATACGGTGCATGTAAACTGGCATGGCGGCATCAAGGTGTTCAATTACATCGCCATGACTGTCGCTAAATGTCCTCGGCTGGCCTCTTCTCTAGCGCCGCAAGACATTGCCTTGACCAGGCGCTCGGCAGTGCGCTGATGGGAAATTTGCGGCCGGCAATCTTCGCTGCCCATCCGCGATTGATTCAGAGCTATAAATGGGCGCACCGTGCACCCAGTACGGCTGGCATGACCGGGGTCAACCGGGTAAACTAGATCACTTTGCGAGGTAGCCCCCTAATCTTTGAGCCGTCTTCGTAAAATAATCAGCCGACGTATCTGTCGGTGCCGCTGCTACGCAATATTGGACTGGTCCGACGACGTCAATAATTCGACACGATGCATTACCGGTGCCTTATAGCCTCATTTGAAGGAAGTGCAGATCGAGCACGGCAACGCAGCTTGCTGCCCATCTTGCTGGCGTCGACCTTTTTGCTTGCGTCGCTAAAACCCGCGCAGCCACAGGATGTTTTGTGGCAAACGTTGTTTGATTCCGGGGTGAAGGCAACTCGGGCTAAACAGTATGTTGAAGCGGAAAAACAGCTGAATGCTGCTTTGAAAAACGCCGAGACATACGGGGACAAGGATAAGCGGCTGGTGGCAACGCTGCAACATCTGGCTCAATTGCACGACGAGAAAGGCGAGTATGACAAGGCAAAAGCGTTGTACGAGCGTGCTCTCAAGTGCAATCAAGCAATTTATGGCCAGGAAAGCAAGCACGTCGCGGCTACGATCAGTAATTTGGCGCTCGTTTACAAACATCAGGGAAATTATGCAGAGGCCACTTCGCTTTACTTGAAGGCGATCGCCATACTCGAAAAATCGTTTCCGGATTCGCAACTTCTTGCCGCCAACTACCACAATCTCGCAGTGGTCTTTGAAGACCAAGGCAAGTGGAGCGATGCTGAATCCCTCTTAAAAAAGGCAGTCGCTGCTTTTGATAAATCGCTGGGCGAAGACCATCCTCAGACGAAATCTGTTCTTGCAAGTCTGGGCACTTTTTACAGCGAGCAAGGACGCTTTCTGGAAGCCGAACCTCTTTTGCGGCGCGCCGCGGAATTGCCCGAGGGCAGAGCCGGTGCGCTGGAGCCCATCGAGCGCGAGCGGCTGCTCAAGCTGGCCTATGTGCTCGACCGCGAAGGAAAGACCGAGGAGTCGGATGCTCTTTTTGAAAAGGCGTTGGCCGGATTGAACAAGGATAAAGATCCGGATCCTGCAGATGCCGTTGTCTTTAAGGAAGCCGGCAAATTCCTGGCTCGTCGCGCCCGCTTTGAGGAAGCCATCGGCTTATTGGAGAAGGCGCTGCATTCACAGGAGAGAGCGCTGGGAAGAAAGAGCCCTGATGTTGCGGACACTCTGGTCGAGCTGGCAAGCATATATGCCGAAACGGCAAATTACGAGCAAGCGGAAGCATTGCTCAAACGCACGCTTGAGGTATGCGGTACCACATATGGTGCTGCGCATCGCTATAATGCCACGGAACTTTCAGAACTCGGCCGTTTGTACATGCTTCAGGGCAAATACTCTGAATCTTATGCCGCCTATGCCTGCGCTCTCAAGGTGTTGGAATCAACCGCCGGAAAGGAGCATCCGGACGTCGCTGCCTGCTTGAGCAGCATGGCAATGGTATTGGCTGAAGACAAGCGTTATGCACAGGCATTGCCGCTTGTTCAACGCGCCTTATCGATAAGGGAGTCGTCGCTTTCTCGACAACACCCTCTGGTGGCCTGCAGTTTGTTTAATCTTGCCACTGTCGCCATTGGGCAGAACGACTTCGAGGCTGCTGAGAAGGCGCTCAAGCGCGCCATCGAAATAGACGAAGGATCCCTCGGTCCGAACCACGATACGACTTTGAATGCCATGCGTGAGCTTGCCTCTCTTTACTTGCGCATGCGCCGCTTTGCCGATGCAGAAGAGACGTCACGCGAGCTTGTTGGGCGTGACGAAACTATCGAGAAGCAAAATCCGCAAGGATTGGCGTCCGATCTGCTTGCATTGTCGGACATCTTAAGTGCGCGCAATAAGCCGGATGAGGCTTCGCGCATGCGTGAGCGTGCCGACAAATTGAAGCGTGGAGTCGTTCCGGCGTCGGCTGCGCAGTCCGCGCGCTCGCTGGACAAAACGATGTCCCTCGGCGCCGAGCACGTGACAAGACCAATCAAAGATAAATGGGCGGTCGTAATAGGCATCAGCAATTTCAAGGACAGCCAGCTCAACCTGAGATATGCAGCCAAGGATGCGGTGGACTTCAAAAACTATTTGACGAACAACGCCAATTTTAAGCCTGACCATGTGAAGCTCCTGCTCAACAGCGAGGCCACCCGCGAAAATATTGTCGCGACGCTTGGCGACAGGTGGCTGAGGAGATTGGCCAACAGCGACGACCTGGTCGTCATATACATCTCAAGCCATGGCAGCGCCCCGAAAGAGGCGGCCGACAACACTAATTTCATAGTTCCCTATGAAGGCAATCTGGACAATATCGTATTCACCGGCATTCCAATGCAATGGCTGACTGCCGGTTTGAAGGAATTGATTCATTGCGACCGAGTGGCAATTGTTCTTGACGTCTGTCATGGGGGAGCCGTAGGACAGGAATCGCGGGGAATGAAGCGAACGGGCGGATTCTCGGTAAACGCGGTGGCACCGGGTAAGGGGCAATTGATTTTGGCGTCGAGCGATTCAGATCAACAGTCCTGGGAGTCGCGCCGCTATCCGAATGGGATTTTCACCAAAAAGCTCATCGAATCGCTGCAGGCAAGGGGGGATCAGACTCCCCTTACGGAAGCGTTTCAGAAGCTGAAAGAGGGCGTCGAGGAGGAGGTGCTGCGCGATCGAGCGCAACTGCAAACTCCAGTACTGATTACGTCTGGCTGGACGGGGCGTGACCTGGTCTTGTCGACGCGTCCCGTTGCACCAAGGCCAGGACTGGAAGCCGGTGTTCAAAATGTGACTGCGCAAACCAACACCGGCACTAAATCCGGTGCGGGAACAATCGGACGGAAAGAGTTAAGCGTCAAACAGAAGAAACGTGGCCCGTAAGAGTTGAAATGCTTGGAGGAAAGTGAATGCGATCGATAATGAAGCAGAGGTCCGGACGCAAGGCAGTTGTAAGGGCATTGGCATGCCTTATCGCGCTCAATGCTCTTGCTGGCGGTTCTGGTGCCGTATTTGGTGCTGAAGCAGCAAAGGCCAAGAGCACATCGGCCACGAGAGTGGAATTGCTTGCCGGCAAACCGGAATTCCTCAATTGGAGCAACTCACAGAAGGAGCCCCGGGCAATGGTTCTTTGCCTGCACGAGCTCGGTTTTCACAAAGGAGTTTTTGAGGATCTCGGGCGCAAAATGGCCGATGACGGCTACACGGTTTATTCGATGGATCTGAGGGGATTCGGCGATTGGCACAAAGTCAAAGGCAAGGAAGGACGTATGGACCTGGACAACACGCTTGCCGACATCAAAGAGGCCGCGGAAGCTCTGCATAAGAAGCACCCCACATTGCCGCTTTTCATTCTCGGTGAAGCCATGGGCGGTGCCCTCGCTTTGCAGGCTGCATCTGAATTTCCGGATCTGATCCAGGGTACGATTTCATCCTGCCCAGGTGGTGAGCATTTCAAAACGACGAAGAACTATCTGACCGTATGCAAGCGATTGATTACAACAGGTCCTGGAAAGCGTTTCGGCTACGGCCGTCAATTGGTTTCGGTTGCCACACCGCGCAAGGAGTTGCAGACTGCTTTCGAGGAAGACCCTGAAGTAAGACTGGATCTGGCACCGAGAGAGTTGATGGCTTGCCAGTTCTTCATGTACAAGACGAAGAAATTCGCCAAGAAAATCCAGGGACCGGTGTTGATTGTTCAGGGACAAAAGGACGGCGAGTCCAAGCCTGAAGGTGCGACAAAGGTCTACGAGAAGCTTGCCAGTAAGGACAAGACAATGTTGGCAGTTCCGGAAGGCGACCATTATGTGTACGAAGACATAAAGGTCGACAACGACGCGTACAAGCGCACCGTCGCCTGGATCAACGAGCGCCTGAGCACGGGCGGTGCCAAAGTCAGTCAATAGAATCCATTCAGAGCGAGACTCATCGATACTGCCGGAAGCAGGGGAGTTAGCCTAACTTCGCCGCGGTAACTGCACGGATATAGCGGTTGCCGTGGTTCTGGATATGCGTTATGGCTGGAAACCCCGATGTTTTCGTGGGCGTTGGCGGGTGGGGTCGAATTAGTGACTGAATGTCATGGGCAACAT
>DATNRC010000530.1:0-13993 GCA_036703705.1 Candidatus Obscuribacterales bacterium | reverse complement strand
AACGAGCTCAAGCGAAACTGACAACGTTCGGCAATGGCAAGCGTGTTGTTAATGCCTTCCAAATTGTCCTTCCATAAAGAAATCATCTCCTCCGGAGACTTCATGTAAAAGCTGCCGTTCGGGCGCAGCCTTCTTCCTGCTGTGGAAAGCGTCACATCATGCCGCAAACAAGTAAGTACGTCATGAATAATTCTTTTATCGGCGGTGGCATAGTGAACATTATTTGTCACCACCCACGGTATCGAGAGAGACGAGGAAAGACTCAAAAGACGTTTTGCTATCAAAGACTCTTGATTTTGATAGTGATGCCACACTTCCAGATAGAATCTATCTTTGAAAACATCAGCCAGGCGGCGAGCAAGGCGCTCGGCTTTGTCATAAGCCTCGACTGCCAAACAGGAGGCAATCTGTCCGTGCGGGCAGCCAGACAGGGCAATCATTCCATCAGCGCGCTCGGCAAGAAGCTCGTATGAAACACATGGTTTGCCGCGATCGGATGCCGATCGGCCTTGACTTACGAGGTAGCAGAGATTTTTATAGCCGGTGAGATTCTCAACTAAAAGAGTAAGATGAGAATCATCTTCCAGCGTCAATTCACAACCTGTGATTGCATCCAGCGCCAGTTCTTTGGCTGCATAAGCAACTCTGACGATGCCTCCCAAATCATCGTGATCTGTAAGCGCAAGAGCAGCCAGCCCTACCTCTCTTGCTCTAATCACCAGATCTTCCGGGTTGGAAGCTCCATCTAGTAAAGAGAAAGCGGAATGGCAATGCAACTCGGCATATCGATGAGCCACGGGTATCCCTGAGTCTTGGAATCGCATTACTCTGTCGTTTTCGAGCATACCATATTTTCGTATGGTATACTACAAAAGCCCGCGCTGTATCAGTTGGACACCGGTACCTGCCCGAACAAAGACTGGGCATGGGGAATTGCTTCGTCGGCTTTCTGCCCCCGATACGGGCTGCCGTCATCTACCGCCGGTTTCGTCGTTCCAGAAAACGCCCGGCGAAAAAGCCGCTGTCGTCGTTTAACCGCTGGCGGCGGATCTGGTCTCGGATTGCCGCTTGCCTCTCCGGCTCCAGTTCTGCCAGTGACTTATTCAATTCGCCATCGCCGCTTTCGAATTGCTTCTCTTGCGCAGGAGTCGGGTCTCCGTGCACGAGCGACATCTTCCGCTGCTGCTCCATTTCGATCATCGTCACGGCAATAGCGCTGTCGTAATCTTTAGCGCTCATCATTCTCTGGCCGTTCAACACTTTGAGCATTCTCAGTTTGTCGCCGTAGGGCAGGCGATCGACGGCATGCAGTATTTTCTCTACCGCTGCCTGGTATTCGCGCTCGTCGACAGTTTCCGCTTGTCTTTCTCTGTGCCAGCGCGCAGATGAAACGAGGACAATCTCTCGCAGAGCGTCTAAAAGCTGCTCGTTGCTTGCCGTGCCGTTAGCCCACTCCAGGCGAATGAGGGCCACTTCCTTTGCGGCATCAGGCTTGCCCCGCGTGTTATTGGCCATCACTTCCTGGCGCAGGCGCCTTTCCGCCTCTTTCGGCGGCAGCGTGGTGAAGAATAAGTCACGAAGATCCATTGGCCGATCGCTTGGATGATCGGCTTTGAGCCACCATGTGCTGTCGACGGCCACTTCAGGCGGCGGTGTGGACGAGACATCCGTCACCGTAATGAAGTGGTATCCGCCACGCCCGCCGTTTGCTGAGGTGGGAGATTCCGTCCATAATGGATCGATGCCTCTGTGCACATATAGAGCAACCGGAAGCTGGTTCGCTCTTTTGAGCTCGCGAAGCTTGTTGAGCAGGTCCTGCTCGTCATTGAATGTGTTACTCGACTCCTGCCAGGCAAATCGGCGCGGCGAATACCATAAGACGGTGGCATCACCCTTGGTGCCAAAAAGAATGTCGTTTGCCCTTATGACATCTGGAACGTACAGGCCCTCGAAAACCGTTTCCCTGGGCGGATCAGTTGAATAATCCACAACTCTCTCACCTGAGTCATTGGCATGGGCCGGCTCCACCTGCTTGTAAACAACGAGACCCTCTTTGTTTGCTTCGCTTTCTCTGGTGCGCAGCGCCAATTGAATGACGGCGGTCTGAAATATTTCGCTGGCATGCGATCTTTGACCGTCAGCCTGCCGTTCCTGTTTGGACGTGCCATGAGGTGAGGGATCAACTTCAATTGTAAGACCATTGCCCGTTTGGAAATGCCCCGTCAAGGCAACGTCGGCTACCAGCTTTGCCGCCACCGACGGTCGCCGCCAATACGCTTTCACTTCGAGAATGGCGCTACCGCAAGTATTGTGGTCACCCTGATTGACATGCATAGGGGAGGCAGCCAGGTGCAAAATTTGCGCTGACAGCCTGGCACGCTCGGCTACCCCCAGTGCTGCCTCTTCCCGCGCCGAAAGGAGCCGTTCAATTTGGACGTACGTGGCATCAATTTCCGAAGGCGGCAAGCCTGCTTCCGTCGCCCGCTTCTCGAAAGCAAGCATCGCGGTTTTGAACCCGGCAAGCGCCTCCGTCTCCAGCCTGGACTCCGCCAGTTCTTGAAGGCGGCTTATAACGCCCTTGTCATTCGATGAAATCGGCGCATCGAGGCTCAGATATTCGGGAATGCGGGCCAATTGCCATGGCTTTCTTTTGATTGGCGCCTCAAAGAAAAGCGTGAGCGGGCTTTCCCACGGTGAATCATACTCGCCCAGCCGCTCCGGCAGGGCATCGAAAAATGCAGGCTGTTCTGTCCCATCGATCATGTCCGCACGCACGAAAGCAGGGCGGTGCGCCGCACCGACCCTGGAAAGAAGTTTTGAGCAACGTCTCGGCCTGGGCGTGTATATACGGGGCCTGCAGTTTTTTAGCCATGCGGCCCACAATTTAAGGAAGCTCGCTTTCTGTCAGGAGTTGAGGCCGTTACGCTTTTACCAATTCCCGTGGTTCGCCGATTAGCTGCCGGGCGATGATCATGCGCTGGATTTGGCTTGTCCCTTCATAAATCTGAAAGATCTTGGCGTCGCGCATCAGCTTCTCCACCGGATACTCGCGATTGAAGCCGTAACCGCCGAGAATCTGCACCGCATCGGTAGCGATACGCATGGCAGCATCAGCGGCGAAAGCTTTGGCAATGGCAGCCTCGCGGGTATTGCGCAAGCCCTGGTCGATGAGCCATGCCGCTTTCCAGACGAGAAGCCGTGCCGCCTCTATATCTTTGTCCATGTCTGCGAGCATGAAGCCGATAGCCTGGAAGTTGGCGATCGCCTGCCCAAAGGCCTGTCTCTCACGGGCGTATGAAACAGCGTGATGCATGGCAGCTTTGGCAAGACCGACCGCCGCCGCTGCCACCAGCGGCCGCGTGTGATCGAAGGCCTTCATGGATATTTTGAAACCATCGCTCTCTTTGCCGAGAAGGTTTTTGGCCGGCACTCGCACGTCCTCGAAGGTAATGGCGCGTGTGTCGCTGGCGCGCTGCCCCATGTTGGATTCCTTCTTTCCAACCAATATGCCATCGCTGTCGCGATAGACAAGAAAAGCCGACATGCCTCTGTTGCCTGCCGACTGATCCGTCGCCGCCAGAACATAATACCAGTGAGCGACGCCGGCGTTGGTGATCCACATCTTCTGCCCGTTCAGCACATACTCATCACCGACCCGGCGAGCCGTGGTTTTGATGCCGGAGACGTCAGAACCCGCTTGCGGCTCCGTTACGCAATAGGCGGCGAAGAGCATCTCCTCCGTCATGGGAGTGAGAAACTCACGCTTCTGCTCATCGTTGCCTGCCACTATAACTGGTGCCTCAGCCAGATTGTTCGCTTCCATAGCGGTACCAATCCCGGTGCAAGCAGAGCCGATTTCCTCGGCAATCAAGCACCCCTCCATGACGCCCAGTCCCGCGCCACCACATTGCTCAGGAATATGAGTATTCATGAGCCCGATCTCCCACGCCTTGCGGCAAATTTCGCGCGGAAATTCGCCGGTCTCATCGTGATGAGCGGCTTTAGGCGCAATTTCTTTGTGGGCAAATTCCTGAGCCAGGCGCCGAATTTGCTCTTGTTCGTCTGTGAGTCTTAAGTCCATGTCTCTTATCTCTTAATCGGGATCATCTTGATCGTACCTGCACCAGACCTCAAAAGAGCGCCTGTACGCATAAGTCGTCCTCGAGGATGATCGAAGTCGCCACAGACAGGATGAATAGAAGAGGCTTTGCCAATACTATCCGCCCAGAAATCAATCGGCGGATTGATCGGCGCTCGTCAGCCCGTGTGTCGGGCGCCCATCAGACGCCCACTCGAGGGGACCAAACCCAGCCTCTCAATCAACGACATTCGGTAAGTGACATATCTGGTTGGCGGCTGCGGCATGTAGCCGGCGCCCCGGAGGAGCATCTTCTCCCGAAGCGCGAATAGATTTACGATTTGTGAGGACATCGACTCCATGAAGTTGAGGCTGCCAAATTCCGCTCTCAATTCATTTGCCAGCGAGACTGCCATTTGACGTGTCTTGTCATTCTCGGCAAAGCGCAAAGCAGCAGGAAGCAGGACGCGCAAGGAAAGGCAGCGTTCTTTAAGGCGGTCGGTCATAGCTCTCAGTCGCCTGTCTCCGTGCGTCTTGAATTTCCTGTAGCCCCTCAAGGACGTTTCTAAAAGTCTCAAGAGCGAAGCACCCTGCCGCTCATACTCTTGCTGGAAAGCATCCTTCAAGAGAGCCTGCGTTTCTTCTCTGGAAAAATGATCATGCCTGAACCAAATCTTGTCCTGCCCGTGCCAATCTGGATAAGGGACATCAGAAAGGATTTTGCCCGACGCTTCATACTCCCTGTACAACTCAGTTCCCGGCAGCGGCCCGAGCTCCATGAACTGCACGAAGTCGGTGTTCAAATCTATGACGTAGTCAATGTCTTCTTGCATCGTTTCGGAGGTGTGATGGTCCATGAACAAAATGGCCGAGCCCAAAACTTGAATGCCATGGTCGCGCAATTCTCGTATGGTTGCTTTGACATCAACTCCCTTCGTCTTCTGAAAAACCGATTGCTTCGATTCAACACCGACCCAAACAAAGTCAATACCGAGCTTTGCCATAAACTCGACGCCTACGGCATTGATCGTCTCAGCAGACGAGAAGACGCCCATGTAGAAGAATTTGTTTTGCCTCTCCATTTCGGCAAGCAATTCCTCCGCTCGCGGCCTGTTCTTTAGAAAATTCTCGTCCATGACGAAGAATTCCTTGCATCCCAGCTGCTTCTCCAGCTCGCACATGGTGTCGAACAGCTCTTTTCCGGAGTTCAAGTAGCCGATGTACTTTTTCCCGAAGTGATGGGAGGTGGCGCAGAACGAGCAAGCATTGACGCAGCCAAGGCCCGGGATAAGCACCGCCGCAGTCGGCGGCAGGGGAATTCCCATAACCCTTCGTTGAACCGTAGACCAAATGGCAGGATGGCGAACAGGACGGCCGACATCTTCGCCCAGCAATCTCCTGAACCAGGACACGCCTTCACCGGAGCTTATGTAATCGAAGTCGATAAGCTTCTCAATCCCGCTTATGTTGATGCCGTGACCACCAAGTACGATCTTGGTGGCCGGCGAAAGCTCGCGAATAATGCTCGCCATCTTTCGGGCCTTTTCGAAATTGGCGACAATGAAAGATATGCCGATTACGTCATATCCTTTCCTCACTTCCTTGATAAACCTCTCTAGACTCGGAAAGTCGAGCACCGCCGCCGGTGCCTCGAGATTTTCTGCTATCAGGTACAAACCGAAACTGGGGTGATTCATACGCAGAGAAAATATGCCCTGCTCCCGAGTCACCTGGTTGTGAAAGAGCTCCATCACATTCAATCTGCGCCCGTACTGATCATCAACGCCGTAGGGACCAAATACAGAACTAAGCAATACCTTCATCAGCACCTCATCACATGGAGCCAGGGGCATATCCGAGCAGGCAAGACTTCATCCGCCGCGGAGGAAGTAAGTCGAACACGGCTGGGACACTGCGTGTCATTCACAGAGTTTTGCACAAACATGGAAAGAAGGTTTCCCCATCAAGGTGGAAACCTTCGAGTGACCGGTCACATCTTGCCTGAATCGGTCCCAGGAATGATTTGTCATCTGGTGAGATTCAATATACTGCTTTGATAGTGCTCAACTTCCGCCCAAACGAGCTTTGGATCATTAACGGGGAATCCCTTTCTTAAACTGCGATGGAGAACAGCGACAAACGAGTAGTCGTCATCGGCGGCGGCATCTCCGGGCTGACAGCCGCTTTCACTCTTTTCAATTCAGGACTTCACAACCTGGGTTACGAAGTCGTCCTCATTGAGGCGCAATCGGTGCTGGGCGGAGCTATAAGAACACAGCGCGGCGAACATTTGATAGTCGACCTGGGGCCTGAAAGTTTCTCCTCCCAGCGACCGGCAGTTCTGAATCTGGCGAAACAATTGGGAATCGAAAGTCAGGTTGTTTCTCAGCAGCGCCAGACGACATTCATCAGCAAACAACAGCGGTTGCACCCAATTCCTGACGGCTTGATGAGCTTCAACCCTGATCGCATTTTGCCGTTCCTCTCCAGCAGGCTCTTTTCACCCTGGGGCAAAGTGAGGATGGCGCTCGAACCACTTATCGTATCACGTCCGATCGCGGATGATGAGAGCCTGGCCGATTTCGTGAGACGCCGCTTTGGACAGGAAGCTCTCGATCGGCTGGTCGATCCGCTGGTGGGGGGCATTTACGGCAACGATCCGGAGCTTGTGAGCGCGCGCGCCACCGTACCGCGGCTCTGGGATCTCGAGCAAAACTACGGAAGCGTCATTATGGGGTTGAGGCACGAGCGCAAAAAAAACGCAGGAACGAACCGACCCTCGGAGTCATCCATGTCCTCTTTCGAAGGCGGAATGTCCGTCCTTGTCGAAGCGCTGAGCGATTGCCTCAGAGCACATCTGAGAGTCATTCACCAGCCTGTAATTTCGCTTGAGCAAGGACAGAATGGCGGGCGATGGGATGTCTATTGCCGGGGCGGTATGCGAATCTCGACGCAGGGCGTGATAGTAGCGACACCGGCCGTGGAGGCAGGCTCTCTCTTGCTCCACCTCGACCGGGAGTTGGCTTCCCTGCTGCATTCAATCAGCTACACAGCGCCAATGGTCGTCGCTCTCCTGTACGAGCAATCAGCTCTCCGCGCTCCGCTTAAAGGCTCCGGCTTTCTCATCCCAAAAGCGGAGAGGCGATTTCTGCGCGCCTGCAGTTTTTCGAGCAATAAATTCCCCAACAGGCTGCTTCCCGACAAACTGCTGCTGCGCTTGAGTCTGGAAACGCAGCTCATCCCGCAATTGGCCAATCTCACCGACACCGAGATCACATTGCTGGTCGAACACGATTTGAGACAACACCTTTCTCTCCATGCTGAGGCCACACACTCGATTGTCGCTCGCCATGGCCCTGCCATTCCTCAATATGCGCCCCGCCACAAAACTCTTGTCGAGGCCATACAACGCAGAGTCGACAATCTTCCCGGGCTGGCATTGGTGGGCAATGCATATGGCGGCATAGGAGTCGCAGATTGCGTCGCAAGAGCGACAGAAGAGGCAAGCCGCATTGCTGCCTTGCTCAGCGAAGAGATGAGATCTTCAGCAAGTACCAGATATTCTGCCTGAGGCGCTCAACGTTTAAGCGGCATCAGATGCGGAGTTCTAAAAGTGAGCAGCATATTTCCAGCAAAGCTGAGAAAGGCAATGAGCTCGAGCGTTGCCGAAACAGGCAGCAATGCCCAGGCCCAGGGAGCAAGCCCTTGATAAGCCAGAGATTGCGAAACCACCCTCAAAGCGCAGCCGAGGCTCAAGATGCTGAGCGCCGCAGTCATCAAGCCGCTGCTGAAGATCCCCTTCCTGCCCAGAAAGGCAGGCAAGAGCCGGGGGCCGACTGCAAAGACCATGGTAGACATAAATCCGACAGTAATTGCGTGCCTGGCAGCGCCGGAGAAGCCATCGCCCCCGGACACGGCAGCGATGCAAGAAAGTATGTTGGCGATCAGCAGCCACAGATAAGCGGCCACTACAAAATGCGGAAAGGCAGGCGAGACTCCAGACGTTTTGGCGGCGCTGATGCGCTTGTGGAAGAGACGGGCAGACCATACGAACAGGCAGCTGGCAAGCAATAGGAGAATCGCCGCCAACAATTGTAAGCCGGCGAAGAAAGCAGTGATGCCGCAAACGTTAAGGACCAAGGCACACAGCAATCCCCTCTCGCTGTCCGCCTTGAGGCCAAGCAGAACCGGCAGCCATTTGACTGTGAAGCCGAAGGCCACAGGTACCACGAAGCCCCAGGCCGCAAGCACAATCATTCGTGAATTGACTTCCTTCGGGAAAACCGGTGAATTGCCAAGGATAGACAAATGCCAGGCGATGAGAAAATTCAGCAAGGAATAGAGGGCAAGCCCTGCCGTGCCGGCGATGACGAGCACCGCCCACGGTGATACACGCCGGTGAGGCGAGCTCTGCCGGCGATGGCCGCTAATAGTTAAGGCAAGGAAAATAGCGACCGCACAGAGCTCAAAAAGCGCCGAAAGAGGAAGCAAAAGTCGCCAGTGCCACTCATAAATGAGCGCTACCCAGCGCATCCATACTCCCGAAGACCAGAGAAGTAAACTGGCCCAACCTTCCCAGAAGGAAAAGGCAACTACCTTTCTGAGATTGGGAATGGAATAAAAGCCGATGCCCAGAATAAACGAGCCAAGCCACCCCATCAGCTGTGCATGACCGTGCGCCTGCACCCAGGCAGGCGAAACCGACGCGGGGGCATGCTGCCCGCCAATTGTAAACAGATTGACGACGCCTAGAAGCGTGCCTGGCACAATCATGAAAAGGAGCCCTGTGCACAGATAAGCCATGAGCAGGTGAATAAGCCTGTGCTCGCGCACAAAGAACATGGGGACTTTGTCATCTTCTTTTTTGCAGCTTTCTCGATCAACAGGCATTGTCTTCTTCACCTTCGCGGCAACTTTTTCCATGCTCGCACTTTAAGGGCGCATTTTTCTCAGGCTCAGCTTTTTCCTCCCTTTTTTCTTCCAGTACGCGGTTGAGGTCGGCAAGGAATTTGCTCTCGTCCACTGCATGCATCCGGCACGCCTGGCTGAGCGTAACCTGCCGGGCCATAGTTTTGAGCAGGAAAGGATTTGTCACAGCCCTGAATCCGTACTGCAGGAATACTGGAACGGTCTCGGGAAAGCAGGCGATGGTATCGAATACCATGGCATCCCCCGTCACAGCCTCAGGTTTTGTCGCCTGGCAAAGCCCAACATACGCCAGCTTCTCCGATTGCTTGCCTTGGAAGATGAGACGGGCAATGTGAATACCCCACCAGGCAAGTCCGGTCACTTCCAAGACGCCGCTCACGCCGAGCACACTGAAAGGCACGCTGCTGAAGTCGGTCAGCGTCTGCAGAATGACGCGCAGCATGCAGCCTGTATTAAGCAGGAAAAACGGTCCCCAGAGCTGTGAGATCTGATTTCGATCTATGCCGTTTAGCGTCGGAACCACCCGTGCAGCGTATCCCATAATCATGAGGGAGATAAATCCAACTGTCAGAGCGTGCCTGATTGCGCCGAAATAAGCGTGGCTGTTGCTGAGACCGGATATCGCCTGATGAAGCGGCGTCATCAGCAGCATGATGAGCGACACCGCCAGCCACAAATAGGCGAAGCGTATGAATTTGATCGATCGGTCGGGCTCTGGAAACGGGCGCCAGAGTTTCCAGCTCAAAAGAAGGACGGCGGCGCCGGCGGCTATCAGCGACCAGGCTCCGTAAACCAGAAAGCCGTTGACGGCCACTCCCATTGCTGCGGCAACCGGGGCGCTGAAAACTTCGATTAAGACACCACAAGTAAGCAGGAAAAGCGACAGATAGGCCGTTGCGTCCTTAATGCGAGCGAGCCCGAAGAGATGAGGCAAAGTTCGCTGTGAGACACCGAGAATAATCGTCAGAGCGAGCCCATGAAATTGCATGTCCCTCAAGCTTGAGCTCCAGGCGGCAAGAATGGGCAGCTCTCCTTCCGTGAGATGCTCGGCGGTGATAAAGAACGTTCTTACAAAGGAGACGGCCGACATGAAGACAAACCAGAACAGAGCGACAATCACATAAGCTATGTACGGCTCAAACGATTTCTTTCCTCTCCAATATGTCGATATGAGCTCCAGCACAAAAATACTCACCGCCAGGAACTCCATGGCACCGCCGCTAAGCGCCAGAGAGGAAACACCGACATGGCCGGGACCGGCGGCGAGCGCATAAGAGCTGAGGATAATGCCGGATACCATAAGGACGAAACTGGCGACGGCAAGTCTGGGATGGGCAAGCTCGGTGTGCCAGAAGCGGGGAAACGCCTGGTAAGCAAAGCCCATGATGAAGAGTCCCATCCAGCCGAACACCTGAGCATGAGCGTGCGATTCGATGTGACTGCGTGCAACGGCGGCAAACGAATGATGGGTGGCGATTTTGAGGAGAAGGTGAGCTCCCCAGGTGGCTCCTGCTGTAAGCGCGACTATGATTCCGCCCAGAAAGAACCGCCTGTAAATCGTGTCTGCCGCCCCTGGAACTGCCGCATTCATTTGTGCTGCCCCGTTCGATTTGGCTGAAGCAGCCGTGATTTCTTTGAGAAAAGTCTCCAATGGCACATCGTGTGCCCTGGCGAAATATTCGAGCGATTCGTGAGGACCGAGCGGACCGCCGCAGCCCTTGAGACCATATCGATCGAGAACTTCTTTTACACTGGGGTAGCGAGCAAGCAAGTCGGGAATCATGGTGCTGCCCGCTATCGATTGGTCGCCGCCTGAGATGGATTGGTTCACTTTGCTGGAATAATTCATGGTCGGGATTAAGACATCACGTAAGGCTTACATCTGTCTACTGTATTTCTCTCCACCGCCGACCAACATCATCCAATTTACTGATTGTGTCACATACCGCCTGGCGGAGTTCACGATCAAGGAGCCAGGCAAATATCCCTTCCTGTCCCATGCCTTGAAGACGCATCCAAGGGCGCGGTCGGACTGATCGAAGTGACGCCTGACCTTTCGATCAGGGCACCCCTGATGGTGCTAGAAAGCCGGCATTTATATGCCGGCTTTCTGTTGTTCTGGTTGTCCGACAAAACTTTATGGCTATCCTTCAGGAAGCTGACGTAGGCGAGCCTCCATCTTGAGAGTCCTCAATTTCATGGCCTCCGCTTTGCCCATTGGCGACGAGATTTGCCCAATCAAGCAAGCGCCTTCTAATCAGCTGAGATACGTATGCCTCGCCCTTGGCCTGCAACACGGCGTTAGTCGATCGGTAGAACGGATTGCGAAACAGCAGCCAGAGTGCTTCTTCATCAAAGCCCATGAGAATGTAGTCATCGACCAACCCTTCCGCCATCTCATCAAAATCGCCTGCGAGCGAAACGCCGATAAGCTCCATGGGATCGTCAGGATCAAATTCGTCTTTGGGCATCTCACACCTCCTTTTTCAAGGTACGACCTGGAAGCGGATGGCGACTCGACCGTTCGGTTGATCAAGGAGTACGCGCCGAGATCATTCGCAGGGATGAATGAGGAAGGCTGAGATAATCCCTCCGGTGGGAACATTCTTGCGCCTATATCACGCGATGGATGCTGGTGGTATTCTGGGACTGAATAAACGTTACGCACGTTTCACCAATCACCTTATTGAGCCCGCTCCGGCGGTGGGGGACGTCGCGCTTGGCCTTTTCGGCAGCCGGAAGCATGCATCATGGGTGGTACCATGGCCCATTTCATCAACAGCGAGTGCGTAGGGTGCGGGGCTTGCAAAAGGGTATGTCCGGTCGCATGCATCGAGGGCTCGGCGAAACAATTGCATGTCATCGACGCAGCGCACTGCATAGATTGCGGCGCCTGCGGCATTGTTTGTCCCGTGTCATGCATAGAAGATGCAAAAGGACATCGCTATCAGTTTTTGAAACCCAAAGAGAGGCCATGGGCGGAAGTTGAGCAAGAGCTTTGCAGCGGCTGCCAATACTGCGTGGACATTTGCCCGTTTCATTGCCTTGAGATAGAGGCGACAGCAGGCGAAGGCTATGCCACTGCCCTGGCGTTCAACGCTCATCCAAACCAGTGCGCCACATGCAAGTTATGCGTGCAGATTTGTCCGAAGGAGACGATTCACATCGCCTATCCAGATGCAGGAGGTGACAGAAAACGTGCCTGAACAACACGAACAACCAAGCGAACAAGGCTGCAAGAGCGGTGGTTGCGCCGGCGGCTGCGCCAAGAAGTCGTCGCCTCACTTGTGGGGGAGGCGAGATGTGGTTACGGCCGTGGGCTGGCTGTCGGTCCTCACCGCATGCGGTGCCACAGGTGCCGGTTTGCTGCGCTTCATGTTTCCCAAGGTGCTCTTCGAGCCCTCGCAGATTTTCAAGGCCGGCTTCCCTCACGATTATGCAGTCGGCGCCGTCGATACAAGATGGGTGCGCGACCAGCGTGTCTGGATCGTGAGAGAGCCGACAAAGATGTATGCAGTCTCAGCCATCTGCACGCATCTCGGCTGCACACCTGTCTGGTTGAACAACGAGGATAAATTCAAATGCCCCTGTCACGGAAGCGGCTTCTACAAAACGGGGGTGAATTATGAGGGCCCGGCCCCGCGGGCGCTCGAGCGGCTAAAAATCTCCATCGGCGGCGACGGGCAAATTGTGGTCGATAAAGGAAAGAAATTTCTGCAAGAGAAGGGCGAATGGGAGCTGCCAGGGAGCTACATCGTAGTTTAGCGTCTTATGACACAAGTAGAAGAAAAAGAAAAACCAAAAGAGGAGCTGGCGCAGCAAATCACCAAGAGCCAGATCTGGAAATCGATTTTCAGGCATGGTTTCGAGGATTCGCCGCGCAACCGCGTCTTGCAAATGACAGCCGGATTTTTATTGCACACGCGACCGGTGAAGGTGTGGACGCACGGCATCCGGCTTCGTTACACGTGGGGCGCGGGCGGGCTGACCTTTCTCATGTTCGTGGTGGCATGCGTCACGGGCGTCATTCTCATGTTCTATTACCGTCCTGTACCCGAATATGCTTATGCAGACATGAAGTACCTCAAATTCGACATCCCTTATGGGATGTTCTTGCGCAATATGCACCGCTGGAGCGCGCATGCCATGGTGCTGCTTGTGCTTGTGCACATGCTGAGAGTTTTCCTCACCGGATCATATAAAAAGCCGCGCGAGTTTAACTGGGTGATTGGCGTCTGCCTCCTCACTCTTACGCTGCTCCTCAGCTTCACAGGTTATCTCCTGCCCTGGGATCAATTGTCCATATGGGCTGTGACGGTCGGCACGAATATGGCAAGAGCAACACCATTTGTAGGCCATGAAGGTCCTTTCGCCGAATTCATAAGCTTCATCTCCCCGCGCTTCGACGCGCGCTCCTTCCTGCTTGGCGGCACTATCGTAGGGCCTGCAACTCTCCTGCGTTTCTATGTTCTGCACTGCATCGTGTTGCCTGTTTTCACCATCTGGTTTGTCATGATCCACTTTTACAGAATAAGAAAAGACGGCGGCATATCGGGACCCAATAAAGCTCTTGAGGAGGAGACATTATGACTTCCTCGACGGTGACAAAATCGGACAGCAACGGACACTCGCCGCTGCCGGAGAAGGTGTTTGCCTGGCCGGGTCTTCTCCGCATCGAATCGCTGGTGGCGCTGGCAGCCATGATCGTCCTCTGTGTCTGGTCGATCACAATTGATGCGCCGCTCGAGGAGCCGGCCAACCCAGCCATAACACCGAACCCTGCCAAAGCGCCCTGGTATTTCCTGGGCTTGCAAGAGCTTCTTGTCTATTTCGATCCCTGGATTGCTGGAGTTTTGATACCAGGCTTATGCATTGTCGGTCTTATGGCCATCCCTTATCTGGACGTCAATCCAAAAGGAAACGGTTATTACACATTTGAGCGACGGGCATTTGCCATTTCCACATTTCTCTTCGGCTTTCTCGGCC
>DATNRC010000529.1:0-3608 GCA_036703705.1 Candidatus Obscuribacterales bacterium | reverse complement strand
GTGCATGGGTTGCCACCCTCGAAGTAGCCGCGCTTGATTCCCCAGCTAAACACTGCTCGTAGATTGTCGTAATTTCTGTTGGCAGTGTGTGGTCCGATCTTGTCGCCGAGCCGGTTTACCCACGACTGCACGTCGGTCTTCTTGATAGTGGATAGTTTTCGATCACGCAATTCACCGACATACCGTCCGAAGTTGAGTTCCATGTCTTTCCATGTAGTACAGCGCTTCATGGCGTACTGCTCAAGGTAATGTTGGAACAGCTCACCGAGAGTGAGTTCCTCCCGCTCGGCACGTTTCACATCTTGTGGATTGATTCCTTTTTCTATATCGCCGAGGATTTCCCGAGCCCTTTTTCGCGCGTTCTCCACTGACACAGAAGGGTATCGCCCAATCTTGATCCGCGTTGACACGCCGCTGATCTTTCGCCGCACGTAAAACGTCTTCGTGCCGGCGCCCGTCACCTGTACGAGCAGCTCCCTGACGCCGCTATCGTAATAGTCCTTCCTCTTGCCCGGCTCCGGAATGGGCAACTTCTCGATTCTGTCCTTTGTGAACCCCATTCGCTCTTCTGCCATGTTCTGGAACCCTCCACTGGTGAGCTTTTGTCTCCTAACGCGGTGCCCCCTGGTTTTGTCAGGTAACCCCTTCGTTGATGCCGAGAGGGCTGGGTAAAACCGGTTCGTTGGGCACGAACCGCTTGCCGTTTCCTACTACAACGACTCGCATGACTTAAAATGCCCAAAATTCGTCGGCAATACCAATTCGTAAAAACGAAGTGTTCTAAGGCGATCCCCGAAACTCGCGCCTATTGGGCGGTGCCCCTTCGGTGCCCCCTTATAGAGTAAAAATCGGTAGTTTCCAGTATGAATCATTAAGAAGCCGATCCGGGAAAAGCGCCAATACTCTTGCTTTTACCGCATGGCTCTTAACTTGTCAAATGCCGGAGCACTTCGTTTACACCGAAGGGGTTAGGAGTTCGAGTCTCTTACCGCCCAAGGGTTTTGGGGATCGGCGCCTTTCTGGATGCTAATAGCGGCCGCCTTTTCAATTAGCTCCCGCTGCTCAGGGGTAGCCCGTAGATTCAATCTAATGTCTTTCTGAGCCATATCAATGTGCCTTCTGCAGTCTACAGGGGCGCCCGATCACCAATGGTCCTCTCGAAACAATACAGCACCCGAAATCAACGCTTGGTGCCGGCAACAGTTTACCGCGCTCGACTCCGTAGTTGGACAGTGGATTGAAGTCCTCCTAATACCGAGCGGATGCCCTACTAGCTCATTCGCGACAGTACTGAATACCGGACCGTCATGCAAAAAGTACGACTGATATCTGATAAGTCGGACCCCAAAAACATCATGATCGCTACTTTGTTTCGCAAATCCGCTTGGACTGTTCAAGGAACCGGGTTGCCGTGATTCTTCAAGCCGGACGATCAACTGCTGGAGTTTCTGCGCGGTCTGTGATTACGTAGCAACAGGTGAGGTATGAGTTGCCAGCGTTCGGGCATCTGGGACTGCCTGCATATTCTCTAGCCTTAACTGGAACTGTACCTCGCAGTGATGAACCGGGTATATTGTCTTGTATGCGGAATAGACATCAAAGCTTGAACCAAGACAAGCCATTCAAAGAGAAGGAAATCGAGCGGCTGGTTGTTGATCCAACACCTGGCGAAAATTCTGCCGAGACTTTGCTCGACCAGGCGACTGATGAATTTCATAGTCAAGAAAAAAAACTCCTTCCTGGTACGTTAATCGCCGGGCACTATGAAATAATTGCGACCCTGGGTGAAGGCACAACAGGGACAGTCTACAAAGCTAGGCATCTGCTGCTGGACAGTGTCCGAGCAATAAAACTCATACACCCAGTCTTTTCGAACAATGACAAGGTTCTACGACGGTTTCAACAAGAAGCGAAGGCAGCAGCGCCTTTAGAGCATCCCAACATCGTTCGTGTTTATGAGTTTGGTATCGAAGAGAAGCTTCAGCAACCGTACCTGGTTATGGATTATGTCGAAGGTAAGCCACTGAATACGATACTGGAGAATGAGGGTCCGCTTGATGCTATGCGGGCATCTGCTTTGATTGGGCAGGTGTGTGATGGTATAGCGCACGCGCACTCAATGGGAGTGATTCACCGGGACATAAAGCCAGGAAACATCATCCTGACCGATGACTCTAAAGCTAAAATTGTCGATTTCGGCATTGCAAAACTCACGACACCAGAGGAAGGTCAGAACCTAACACAGACGGGAGAAGTGTTTGGAACTCCGCTTTACATGAGTCCCGAGCAGTGTCTTGGACGCAAAGTTGATGCGCGTTCAGATATTTACTCGCTCGGTTGTGTGCTCTATGAATGCTTGACCGGTAAACCGCCATTTCAGGGCGCAAGCGCTCTTGAGACGATCATGATGCACGTCAATCAGGATCAATTGCCTGACTTTCGCGGAGAGCGAGTGCCGTCTTATCTGGAGGATGCCGTGCACAGGGCTATGGAAGTTAATCCAGAGCGACGATTCGAGAGCATGTCGGAAATGAAAGCGGCTGTGACGGCTGCTCGCGCAAGTGACGTTTCAAGCATTTCCTTGTCTAAGTTCAAACGTCTCAGGCAAAACTTGCCGCTGCAAGTGGTATTACTGGTAATTCTCCAGATTGCATACATTGCTGTGAAAAACTCTGTCGTTATGCCTGCGCAGTCAGTCCTGACCTGGATCATTTTCGTTCTTTCAGCGCCCCTTCTCTTGAACATACTTGTTGCAACCACGGATAAGTCATTAGTTCCCAGGGGTATTGCTGAAATAAAATCATTGCGCAGACGTCTGCGAACCAAATCCAATAGACTACTGGCTGTCTTTCTCTTAACGGTGTTAATTGTTGGAACGTATACCATCGCGTACATAGGATTGAGCGCAAAGGTCTTTTGGGATCGCAGAGAAATCCAAAGATTGAAAGCCGAACTCATTGCAGAGAAGCGCAATGATCCGATCGCATGGCTCGGCATTGCTCACGAACTTGAACAAAAGGGTGATCTGGTCGATGCCGAACGCGCATTTAGACGGTCTATTCAACTGAAGCCCGATTACAAGCCAGCTTGGCTCGGTTTGGCAGATATATTAAAGAAACAACGTAGAACCAAGGATGCCGAGGCAGCACTGAGGCGTGCAAATGAATTGAAATAGCTAAGTTTGAAAGGATGGACCTCACAGCATCCCTGGCCCATATCCTTGAGAAAGGTGGCCCACGATGTGAGAACGGAATTAGCGGAAGATTGCTGTGAGGAAGCCGGCCCAGCCTTTGGAACTGCCAAACCTGCTTACTGATGCCTTTTCCTTCATCTGTTTGGGAGCGCGGGGAGTGCTCTGGTACTGATACGTCTGCAACCAGAAGCGGCTGAGCACGCCTTCGCGGGTCAAACCTACGTTCACGTATTGAGATCCGTTGCTTGCCTGTTCAGTAAAACCTAATTGCATAGCCACCTCGCGTCAGTTCGCTCGCTGATTCAATACAGCCATTATCAGGTGCTCACGAACACATGTAAATTCGCAAATCGGTATTAACGAAAACGCGTATATTTCTCTCAAAAGCGGCTTGCAGGCTGGACATATAACATCG
>DATNRC010000528.1:0-5826 GCA_036703705.1 Candidatus Obscuribacterales bacterium | reverse complement strand
GGACTTTGTGGCGGTGCCTGAGGAGGCAATGAAACCGGCTCGACCATTTGGGACGAAGGAGGCGACTGACCGGCCGGCTGCAGGCTTTCCATAGCTGCCGTATCTGGTGCGCTGATTTCCTCAGTCGGGCGGGAGCTCTCAGGTGTGGCAGCTTGGGGAATCGAAATCGCCTCGGTCGGGCCCGCACCTTGTCCGACGGAGATTTCTCCTGCCGCTCGTGCTGATGCTCCTGCTGCACCGCCCATCGTTTGCCGATAGGTCGTGCGCATATAGTGTTCCAGATCATCTTCCAGGCAGACGGCCTTGCGCACTTCGGTGCCTTTGAGGCGGAAAGTAATGTCATTGACGGCAATCAGATCGTCGGGGTTGACCATAGCCACGACGACTTTGTTGAGTGTCTTACGGACGGGAATCGCGCGCCTTTGAGTAATCACCTTTTCCGGCAGCAAGGCGAGCGTCTCCTTATCGATTTCTATAGTGGGCAGGGCGATGTAGTCGACACCAAATTGCATATCGAATGCATCAGCCAGCTCTGATTCTCCCGCAATGCCGAGACGCTCGAGGACAACGCTCATCGGGTCGCCTGAGCGGCGCTTCTCCGCCCTTACCTCTGCAATCTGCTCCCGGGAAAGAACGCCAACCTCGATCAAAAGCTCCTCCTGCGCAGTCGGCTCGGCGGGTTCGCTTTCCGCAGCTTCCAGCGCCGCACCGGATGCGGTGGCGGCGTCAGTCTCAGCAATACTGTCAGGAGCGGCAACCTGAGCCGGCGCTGAAACCTCAGCCTCGGAAGCCACAGGCTCCGGCGCTGCCGCTTCAATCTCCGGCGCTGCCGCTTCAGGCTCCGGCGCTGCCGCTTCAATCTCCGGCGCCATCAGAGGTTTTGAAAGCGAAATTTCCGCTTCGGCAGGCGGCTCGTCCAGAGCGGCGGATTCCAGCGTTGCTGCCTGTACGCCTGCGCCAGGCGTGCCGGCTGCAGTTTCTGCGCCTGCTTCCTGGGCTGCCGCTCCGGCCTGGGCCTCTGCGACCTCAGGTGGTGGCAGCGGCGTTTCCTCCTTTAGTGGTCCAGCCTCGGTCGGCAGAGGCGCCAAGACGGGGCTTCCCGCCGCTTCCGGGCCGCCAGAAGGGGCACCGCCGGCAGTGCCGGCAGCCTCCGGCATCGCGGGTGGTGTCGTGGACTCCTGCGCAGAAGGTTCAGCGAACTTGGAAAGTTGGGACAGCCATGAAGGAGCGAGTGGATCTCCCTTTTTGCTGTCAGGCTCCGGTTCGGTCTTCTCTTGCGGCACAGGCTTTGGCTTCGATGACTTGAAAAAGCTGCGCACATTTGCAGGCGGAGCGTGGGCCATGCTTCCGAGAGTGCTTTTGGCCAGGCCCGATTTGCCTTTGCCTGCTCCAGTCGTTTCCTCGGGAGCTTCAGCCTGCTCGGAGGACTTTGCTTCCTGAGCCGGTGCCGCCGTTGATTCGACATCCTTGCCTGGCACGGGAGAGGGAGATTGCTGAGCCGCTTCATTTGCCTGGTGAGATGTTGCAGCGCTTGGCTCCACCCCGGAGGCCTCAACCAGGTCGCCGACGCCGTTTCCGTTTCCCTGATCAGCAGTCGGCACCGGCTGCGAGTCGGCGACGGCAAACTGCTCCTTCACTTGTTCCAAACGCTTGTCTCTTATCGCATCGAGAAAGATTTCAAAGTCATCCTCCATGCATACGACACGTTTGATGTCGCATTGCAGGTGTCCCTTCACCGCGCCCATGGCTGAGGAGTCATCCGGATTGACCATGGCCAGGCTGATCCGGGCACCTTCTCGGGCCACGGGAACAACCCGATGCTGTCTTATGAGCTTGGCCGGAAGGAGGTCGACGATTTCCAGATCCGGATCTGTCTTATAAAGCGAGATATAGTTGCAGCCATACTGCAATTCGAGAGTATTCTTGAGCTGACTTTCAGAAGCCAGGTTCAGCCGCTCCAGTATGATTCTCAGCGGCTCGCCTGTTTTGAGCTTCTCATTTTGAACTTGCTCCAACTCCTCGGGAGTAAGTACATCGTTGTCCAAAAGCAGCTCACCAAGTTCTTTCCCGATGAGAGACATGGACCTCGCCACCCTATGCCTTTCCTTGCGTTGAAGAGCGCCCCTAGTGCCCCATTACTGGAGACATGCCTCAGGCTGACACGGCGATAACAGCATTTTGTCCACCGCCGAGTTCTATGTGCCCGACGCCATAGTTATATAAACATGATATATACAGGGTTTCTGATAATTGAGAGAGTGCGGCTCAGCTTCGGCTCTTACGTCTTTGCGGCTCAATTTCCGTCCAGGTGCCGAACCATTCCAGGATTTCACCGTTTGACCCTCTGTGGGCAACCGCACGGCCGAGATGCCAGCGGTATGGATTTCCCGATACCCGGCCCAGACCGGCCACTCGCTTGACGCGGAATTCAATTTCGAACGTATCGCCGGTTTTTATAGCTTTTTCCCATTCGCTCAGGTAAGCATCGCGGTCATCAGCATGTATCAAAAGCGTCCAACCGCGGTTCAAGCTCTGCTCCAAAGTCAGTCCCGTGTACTCGAACCAACGATGGTTGAAGAATGTGATTTGTCCATTTGCGTCAGCGGTCCAGACAATCTGGGGAATGGCGTCGGCAAGCATGCGCATGCGCGACTCGCTTTTCATCAGCTCTTCTTGAGCGCGTTTGGAATCATCGATGTCCGTTGTAGTGCCGAACCATTCTCCCGACTCACCGCTGTCGCAGGTCGGCACACCCCTCACCAGCTGCCAGCGGTAGCTGCCGTCAGCCATCAAGTAACGAATCTCCAGCTCCAGGACTCCACCTTCTTTCTCCCAGCGCCTTTGAGCCGCCAATATTTGGGACATGTCGTCGGGATGAATTACATAACGCCACAAATAGCCGTCATCGTCCTTGGGATCGAGGCCCGTAGCCTCGTAAAATCGCTTGTTGAAGTACTTTACGCGCCCGTGAACATCGGCTATCCAAACAATCTGAGGGATGGTTTCGGCCAAAAGCTGGAAGCGTGATTTCTCTTCTCTAAGCTTTGCCTCAACTGATCTGAGCTCACTGAGATCTATGGCGAAACAATAAACTTGGTCTGTTTTCTCGCCAAGCAGCGTCAGCCCGACAAGAACCGGCACATGATGCCCTTCTTTATGCACCATGGCTTTGGCATAAGGCCCTGCTTTGCCCGTTTGCTTGAGCTCTTTAAACGCCTCTTCGTCAATGCGCTTGTATTCAGGAGGCGTCAAATCCTCGTATTTCACAACGCCCTGCGCGTATTCCTCCTGGCTGTAGCCGAGAAGCTCCACTTGCGCCTGATTTATCTCATACACATTGCCCAGGAGGTCAACGCGGCAGACAGCAAGGATATTGGCGTCGATCAAACGCTTGATTGCTTCCCCATCGCCCCAGGTGCGGCTTGCTATATCGTGAGGGTGAGGAAACTGTTCGGTTTGACCTGACATGGTTACGACGGGACTCCTGAAAAACCTTGTGGGCACGTAGAATAGCACACTTTCTCCTGACATCTCGCCTTTTTCGGCCAGATGTCAGCATTTTGAGATTAGATGTAGGTTAACTGTGCGCCGGCGGAAAAATAGCTCACGTTGCCGCGGCGACCGATCCTGGAAATCGGCTCGCGGCCAGGTAACCCGGATACGGCAGACATTCAAAAAGGGCCTGCCTGAAAGGGTCAAACTTACTTCAATTTTGACGCGTAAGCAACGAAGAGCGTTCAACAACCGGGGCAGGCGTGATACTAAATATGCTACCACTACCGGGCCACGGCAATAACGATTCTCTTCAGCCTCTTAATTATGACCAGGAATACAGCAGTTCCACTTAACTGCTATGATCGCACCCCACAGGAGATAACACATTCAGCAACAAATGCGGCGGCGACCCGGATCCACAGGCTGCAAAGAGACATGAATGGTAGCTTTACGCACATGAGGCGAGAAAAGAGATGACGGCAGACGACGAGAAATTCATCAGAGTTGGCGAGCTTCTCGTAAGCACAGGCGTGGTGTCATCGAGCGACATCACGGAAGCGATCCAGGTTTCGCGACGCTTGGCCATTCCCCTCGGGCGGGTTCTCATTACGTCAGGCTGCGTGCCTGAGCCGCTCATGCATGCCGCCCTCGAGGTCCAGCCGCTGGTCAAAGAAGGACAGATAACTTCAAAGGCGGCCGTTAAAGCGCTGAAGCGCGTATGGCAGGAAGGAACAACGCTCAAAGAGGAATTGGAGAGGCTCAACCTCAAACCCAAGTACGGCAAAGGCTCGAACGATCTGGCCGATTTGCTTATCGAATCAAATCTTGTAAACCAGGAGCAAATCGACGAAGCGCTCAAATCCAGCTTTGAATCGGGAACTCCTCTCGGCAGCGCCCTCGTTTTGCAAGGCGCATTGTCGCCCAGCTTTCTTTCCTCGATCATGAGCATCCAAGACAAAATTGCTCAGGGCGAGGTGACCCACCAGGAAGGAGTGGAGGAGCTCAAGAGAGCCTTCTTATTGTGGTTGAAAGTCGGTGAGTCACTTAACGGTCTGAGGCAACCGGAGGAGAAGGAGCAGGTTGCAGCACGAACCTCGTCCGCCAAAGAAGCAGCAAAAGGCGGCAATCAAAAGCGTGAATCGCAGCAGCCGCAAAGACAGCCGGTAAAAGAGGAATTCAAGCCGCCACAACCCGAAATGAAGGAGGCCGCACCTCCGGCTCCTAAAACCGCGCCGGGGCGGACCGAAGAGAGCCCGGCTGCAAAATGGCCGAAAATTACAACCCGTCCAGAGGGACGACGATTGGTTGATCTGCTGGATGCCTCCGGCATAATTGACGGCAAGGATCTGCCTTCCGCCTTCTCTGTCCTTCTCGATGACCCCGTTCGCTCAGCCCAGTTTTTGTTCGAAGCCGGACTGATCGACGACAACACGCGCCGAAACGCCTTGCGCTCCTACAACCTCATCCGAAGGGGGCGAATAAGAGAAGAGCAGGCCGTGGATGCCTTGAGGCAATCGACTCGCGAAGGCGTGCCCATTCGTGCGGTCTTTGCCCGCCAGGGCATAGCCGATCATGTCGATGAGCATATGCAAAGGCGGATTTCTCGAGGCATGATCGCCGGCGTGCTCGCCGCATTAATTGGTGGTTTGCTGGCCCTTTTGAGAAAACGTTAGTTGTCTTTATCAGACCTCATGGCACAGTAAACTTCATTTTGGCGGGGCATAATATAACTGCCTGTCAATTGGAGGTCTTGTCGTGGCTGAAGCAAACCCAGGAAACACATCGCCCTCGCCTGAGAAGGGAAGTGCCTCAGGTACTGACCCTAAAGCTCTTCGCGCGGGGTTTTGGGCCAATCTTTCCGAGACGGCAAAGCACATAAGGGAGTCGATGGGCTCAGAGAGCACGAGACTGCGCGGCTCGGACTATGTTTCTGTCATCAGTTTCTCGGTGGCAGCTGTTTTGCTCGTGGCTTGCCAGTTCATGCCCAATGGACTGTCGCTCAGGCCCTGGTTTGTTCTCTTACTATTTTGTGCGCTCTTATACTTTGTGGCGTCGCATATAGGTGTCGTGAAGAGCTTCACCGCTCGGCAGGCGCGCATCATTTGGATCATAATCGTCGCCTCATTCATATCAGGCGCCGTTTTCAGCCTTATGGTGTTTGAGCTTCTGAGAGTGCTGTAGGACGTCGAGTGTTCGTGGATTGTTTTTGCCCTGGCGGAATATCATGGTAAAGCGTTCCCGCTGATTCTCGTTTTGGCGGTGATTGCTTTTACCTATCGATTCCAGCGATTGACAGCTTTTTACCGCCCCCAAAGCAACCTGCGTTCTCCC
>DATNRC010000527.1:0-8801 GCA_036703705.1 Candidatus Obscuribacterales bacterium | reverse complement strand
TATACTTCAATGATGAACGAGAGGACAGCAAGGAATGTGAAAGCGGAGTATGTGAGGATCTACCGACTTTGCCCCTCGGCTGGCGGTACATTGGTTATTTGAATAATACCTACATTCTCCTTGAGACTGATGAAGGA
Organism: Candidatus Obscuribacterales bacterium; assembly: GCA_036703705.1. GTDB lineage: Bacteria > Cyanobacteriota > Vampirovibrionia > Obscuribacterales > Obscuribacteraceae > DATNRC01. Next base: position 8,664 of record DATNRC010000527.1, on the reverse strand, counting down.
TTAGAAATCGTGGAACAGCACATCGCCCACGAAAGGACCCTGTATGAGCGCATACTAGCCAATCAGCGCCAAAAGGGGCGAATTTGCGATCAGTCGCAACAACTATTGATTTCCGAGCCCCTGCAATTGACTGGTGATGAGCTTGCTTGCTTGCGGGAAAACGCTTCTCTTCTTTTTGCGCTCGGTTTTGAATTTGAACATACCGCAGATGGTAGCGTTGTTTGTACGCAGGTTCCTCTGGAATTGGCGCACCGAAATTATGCAGCTGTGGTACAGGAACTCCTTTCCCAGTTGCTTACATGCCAGAGTGCCAATCTCGAGCTTGAGGCCACCAAATCTCTTGCCTGCCAGGCAGCTATTAAGAATGGCATGCCTCTGTCAACAACAGCGATCATCAAACTGCTTTCTGAGTGGGCAAACACACCGAGAAACGACACATGTCCTCATGGGCGACCAGTGCGATTGCAACTGAGCATGGACAAGCTTTTTCAGATGTTCCACCCACAATAAGCGCCTTTTGCGGTTCGTTTGCGCTCTGTTTCTGGTAGGTCATCCGATATCGGATGACCTACCAGAAACAGAGCCGAAATTTTATGTGAAATCTAGATTCTCAATTGAACTTTTTGCCTGGTTTCAACGTTTTTAAAGGTAGGAGGCAAAAGGACATGGATTCGCACAGTAACACATCAACCTCAAATCCAGACTCGCGAAGCATGGAAGACAGAGCTCGTGCCTCTGTTGAAAGAACGCGATCAAAATTCCCAACCGATCGGGATTGCTGGGAGTACTTAATTCTAGAGGCGATGAATGCAGACCTCATAAGGTGCCGATCGTGCGGATGCAAAACAATGAACCGAATATATGGAGAAAGGACTGCCCACTGCTCAAAATGCAAGAAAAAGGTTTGGCTTCTTGCGGAAACATTCTTTGCCGACATCAAAAAGATTTTTCCCTATTTGGCAGCCATTCGAATAGCCGAAGAAGGGCTTAAAATCAGCATTTCTTCGCTAAGTCAAGCATTGGACGTCGCTTATGCCACGGCCTGGCTTATCGACAAAAAGTTGAATTTCGTCCTACAGGATTCGCTGGCAACAGAAGGAGCGGTAACCGCATCTTCGCTTTTCAGCATCTTATTTTCCAAGCGAAGCCGCGAAACTCCCGCACGTCGACATCCGTGTGCCGAGGAAGAAGAATTGGCAGACGGGGAAATGTATGATCAGTCGCAAGCAGTTCACCCGTCACAAGTAGATCATGTTGAAAAGCCAGACGAAACCACGGCGCAGACCGACACATCGAACGGTGCGGCTCATCAGATGATGGATGACATTCATTCATTGCGCGATTCCACTCAATTAGAGCCAAATGAAAGGAAAGTGTTCGATTTAACTTCTTCCGAACCTATCAGTTTCGATGAACTCTTTTTTCGAACGGAACTTGCAGGCAGCGAACTCTCAGCCATTCTCACCATTCTCGAATTAGATGGTCTTGTCGTCCGACTGCCGGGCAATCGATTCATTCGCTTCCAAGATCGTGCTCACGCCAACTCGAAGAGCAGGTTCTCTTCAAGTCCGATACCGGAACACATCGCCAAACAAATAGAGCGCTTTATTTCCTTTACTCGTACCACTTTCCACGGCATAAGCCGCAAATACGCCCAAGCATTTCTGGCAACTTTTTGGTGCTACGAGGATCGAAAGCGGTGGCAAGCAGGCACTCTATTGTCAGCCTGCCTCGCGTCGGAACCCATCACTCTAGCGACGATTCAGGCTTACGTAACTCCACCTCAGACTCTTATACATACAATTGCCGAGGCCGTTCAGGCGGCTGTATAGCCTTACAGGCAGCAACATCAATACTGGGTCACTGCGTCAATGCTCAGGCTGCTTAGCGAAAGCGCACCACCGCATCCTCTTGACCAGCAAAAAGCTGCTTTCTCAGGTCCAGCCAACTCATGGGAAACCGGCCAGAGCGTTGCAAGTCGTGAACGTAACTTGACACCACATTTGGTGGATAGTGCTTGAGCGCATAAAGAGCCTCCCGACCCCATTTAGGATGTGGTCCTGCCACCACTTCAAGGAGAGGCTCAATCGCCCTATGATCTCCGAGGTATGCAAGTCCATCGATTGCCGCATTGACATGCTCGGGGTCCTGCGTACTGCGTCGCATAATCCCCGCTGCGTTGTTCGGTTCATTAAGGCCCAACCACTGTCTGTACTGCGCCAGTTTTTCGCGAATTTTCACTTCAGCAAGCAGGGCGCTCGCTCGCCCGGCGATGTCCTTATCCTTCACGTGGGTCAGACGACGCAGCGCCGGAGCCATTGACGAGTCGAGGTGCTTGCTAAACACTTCAAGCGCTTGCTGTCTTAGCTGCGGATGATTTTCCGCTACAAGTTTTGCCAACGATACGCTGAAATCCTTACCATATGGCTCCGCAGATGCCAAACGAATGGCTTCGTTGAATGCTGCCACCATGCCCTTTTCGTCAGGCATATGCGGAATTAAATCGACAATCTCCTTGATATTGTTGCTATCGCCGGCGAGACTGAGAAAGCGAAGATATTGGCGAGCACGATAATCGCGCACATTCCCCAGAGCGGTCAGAGCCTGCTTGCGCACTGGTGAATCCGGCTTGGCGGTAGCAACCATGAAATCCAATTGCTGATCGTGATCGGAGCTTACCAGCCTGACAGCGGCATCATAAGCCGTTTGTTTCACAGTCTGATCTTGGGAAGTCTTAACGAGGCCATAAAGGAACGCCATGTCTTCCTTATTACCGAGATAGCCCAGCAATTCTGCTGCTTTGGCCTGCTCCGAAGACTTGCCGTGCTTCATGATAACCACCAGTTTCTCTCGCGCGAGCGGCATTATTTCATCGCCGATATATCTCAAACGAGCTGCATAAGCCTCTCTGTAGGCGACAGTTTCGGGAATCCGATTGATTCGCGCCATATAGTCGGAGGGGTGCGCGATAGTTTCTTTCGTCTGAGGAATCATGCTTTCAAGCCACATCCTGGCCATGACGGCAGTACGAATTGGCGCCTTTTGCGCAGTCATCAAGAACGAGTCTCCATCAGGCGCGATCAAGTTTTCGCCCAAATGAACTGCGAAGTTCTCATGATCTTTCAGCTCAGGCTGGTCGGGATATTGTTTTTTCGCGTACGTGCGCGCATACCAGTTGTCCTTTCGCTCTAAGTCCGCAGCGTGATTGAAGAGTTTGCCGTGTGCCTTAAGCTTATGCAGCACCAGGTGTGCCCATTCATGTTGCATATACTCTCTCAGTTTGCCGCTCAAGGCCGTCTTGTGGAGATCCGAGTTCACGGCTTCGTAAAATGTGATCACACCGTCACTGTCAGCCGTTGCTGCTGCCGGTCCATGATCTTTCATCTTGTTGGGTCCGGCGTCACCATAATAACGTTCATCAAGCAGGATCAGCTTCTTAACCAGGGATCGATTGGGCAGCTCGGACAGGAGCGGAATGAAATCCTCGGGCAATGCGCGTTGATTGAATTTGTTCCTGCCCAGTTCCAGGCGGGCGAGAACTACGGGCAGTGTTCGTCCGCTCTCATGTCCAAGCACTGCAGCAAGGGGGCGGGCATCCTGGTTGTCCAATTGCGACTGTAATTCCAGCCGCTTCTCGGCCGGCAGATTATCCCAGGCGGGAATTTCCTTCTCAGCTAGCTGACGCAGGCTGCGCACTCTCTCCAAGCGTTGCGCATAGTCCTGAGGGACAGCGATTTCGACATCCATGCCATCGACCTTATAGACAACGACATCTTGCTTGAATGCTTCCGTCTCATTTTTCACGAAGTCGTCCCATTTTTTGTGCTTGGGACGCTCTCCTTCTCGCGAGACCAGGCGCCGAAAATCCATCGTTTCTACTCTGTCTTGCTTTAGCCGGCTCCCAAGCTTGACCACGCCTTCCTTTTGGAAGGGAATGAAATCCACGGCTTCGAATATTTTTTGCATCCGCGCGCTATCTGAATGCCAGGCTTCAATCTCGATCTTTCGCCGTGTTGCTTCCCTTACAGCGATAGGCTCAATGGCGTACGTCTCCTTACCAACAGAGCTGGACAATCGTTCTTGCACAACTTGGCGGCCCCGCTGATTAAATCGCGCAAGCGTCGATTGTTCGCCTCCACGGAAGGCGTGATACCCGGCCATGACACCGCCCGTTCCGGCGCCCACCAGCGCACCTTCCCAGGTGCCCTGGAGAACGTCTCGTCCATGTACGACTGCGTCCAGTCCGCCAAAGACCCCGCCGCTGCCGGCGCCGGACAGTGTTCCGCCGCTAATCACGCCCAGTTGTTCAAAGCCTGTTCTCTGAGCAGTTTTCGTCGTCGTCGCCTGGGCAATGCGTGTCCCGAATATGCCCGCCGGCACGTTAACGACAGCACCAAATGCTGTCGCTTTCAGTAACTTCTCGCCGTCTGTAAGATTGGAGAGGCCGTTTCGAACCGAGAACTTGCCGTGCTCATCGCGCCAAGCAAGCGGATCGGCAACTGCCTTCTCCAAGCCGAACAGCCCACCGGATATCGCGTGCATTTTGGCTTCTACTTTTAGACCGCCGCTGACAAAATTCGGCACCACGCCAGACGTGGCACGCGGCATCGATATTTTTGCAATCTTGTTCAGGGCTGCCCCCTCAAGACCATCCTTCAAGAAATTCAGGCCCGTGTCACGCAGAGTGCTCTTGGTGTCCATAAGCATAGTGGCGCGAACAATTCCCGCCACTGGCGCCCTGCGTCCGAGCATCGAAACTGTATCCGCCGCAATCGTGGCCACAAAATCGTGCGATTGGGCCCTTTTACTCTTTTCTTCGTCGGAAAGATTGCCTGAGAACACATCTCTCACGCTGCCGATCAGGCAACCTGTGAGCGTGCGTTCTTTTCGACTGCCAAAAACATCCGAAAGGAATCCTTCTTCCTTCTGAGTTTCGGCAGCTGGCTCAGCCGGGTCTACGGCTAATCTAAGAATTTCGGAGCGTGTTATGTGATTGCCCAAGGTGTTTCAGAATCGTGCCGGTTTACAGGGAAGAGTGGAACAAAATCAAACCGGATAAGGGATTTACACAGGAGAGGTCTTGACAATGTACCAAAATCCCAACTTCATGGGGAGATTGCCCCTCGTGAAAGTACGAAGAAAAAGGCGAAAAGTTAATCTTGAGCCCTTTCAGAAAATGCTTTCTACAAAAATCTCTGAACCCAATTACGTAGCTCTTGCTGTTCCAAGCTCAGAGACCTAAAGAAAACCTCAAGACTGAGGACTGCTCTCGAGCAGCATAAAGTTTCGTAGGTCATCCGATATCGGAAGAGCTTCTTCGCTGGTAGCTGAAATCAAACGCCATATTGCCATTGGAAACCATATTCGATCAGGGGGTTGCCGCAGCCAGGCTGTTGATTTAGGCTCCTTGCGAGTTACCGCTAGCTACACTAGAGCCTGTGCAGCTTGTGCACGCAAGACGAGCCCTCCATGTCGAGGGCTCGTCTTAGAGTCGTGAAAGCAACAGTTTGCCCTTTATCTGAGTGCCGGTGAACCACCCGCCACGCTTTGCGTAAGCGACATCGGCTGATCGAGGGCGAATTGAAGACGCGTACCACTGGGTATTTTCACGTCTTTGCCCTTTCTCCAGAGATTGCTGCCCAATCCCACGGCGCCACCAGTAGCAACACCAGCTATGGCCCCAGCTCCTACGGTGCCGGCCACGATTGGAGCAAAGATAATGCCCAAAAGAGTTCCCGCGCCTGTCCAGACAGCTGTCCTTGCAACGCCACTCGTGATGGTTTTCTGGGTGCTCCGTCCCTTCAGGTTGCCATCTTTGTCCTCGTGAACTTGCTTGCTCTGCTGATTCGAGGTAACTACTGCGGAAAGAGGATAGCGGATACCATCAGGCGTAACTGCAGCGGTCAAACGCATATTGATCTTGCCGTTTGTACCTGCCAATCCGCTCTTATCAGCGGCCACTATTTGCCCTTCCAAAGTTGTGTTGGCCGGAAGTACTAGATCTGGTCCCAAGTAAACAGGCGAGTAAAGTTTGGCGCTGAAAAGATCTCCGGCTTTTGCAACACCGCTGTCGATTGGGCTTGTGAGGATCGCGTCAACCGGAGTTCCCGCCGGCACATATGTCACGCGTCCCTGTAGTTGCTGCCCATTGTAAGTTTGACCTACCGCAGGCAGAACCAGTCCTAGCGACAGAACACCCGCGAAAATAGCGTTAAGAGGTGTTCTCTTCATCGAATGCTCCTTCTAGTGACGCCTCTAACTTTCCTGAAGAATAACATAATCGCGTCCAATAAAAGCACAATTTTGTTAATGGATATACGAGCGATAGCATATGTGATACCAACACGTGCGGGGGTATACATCTAATCGCCGCACGACCGGCTCATTTTGAGGCAGTTGCAATTCAACCATCCCTCTTGACAATCCTCGGGATTGATACACCGCATACAGTGCGTTGATCAATGCACTGGTATCACAGGTGACGGCACGTGCCGGAGCTGCTTGGTATTGCAGGTGAAACCATGGCACGCTAGCAAGGCGACTACTTGACCAGTTCGAATCGTGCCCAGCCCTTTTCAGCCGCTAGCGAGCTATGAGTTGACAAGCGCTTTGCAAGCCGCGCTAATTTCAACTCGAGCGCCAAGGTCCGTCTATTGCTTAAAACAAGCGTACAGACAGACGTTAGCGCCTAAAACTCCAGTCGCTTTGCAGCTAACCGCGTCATCTGTTACATGTGCGTTTCTAAGCTTATATCTTGAATTCAGTACCAGGACGTTTTTATGATTCATCGACTCTTAACTTCCGGCTCTCCCTAACCTAAGCTTCGACCGTCCCCATCGCTAAAGCTGTGACACTCACCCTGCGACTTCCCCTCGGGAAGACAGGGCATGGCTATTTCAGATGAAGACGTTCAGCTTGTCACCGGTCAAAGACCGGTGCATCTGCTCACCTGATAAACATCCGAACTGCTTTTGGTTCGCGAAAAGAAGAGGAGTCAACAATGAACCGCTTCTGGACATCTTTTGGCTGGGCACTGATCATCACGATCGCCATCATGGGCCCGGCTTATGGTTTTGGAGTTTTGTACACGATTGCCACCGGCGGTGATGCAGTCGCGTACTTCGTCGATTGCATCAAGCTCGCATTCGTCGTTCTCGGTTTGGCAACATGGGGCGTCTACGAGCTCGAGGGTTGGCGGGAGAAAGCTAATCGCCCGCGCAGCGAAGATCCCGACCAGCATGGCCCGACCGAGTCCAGGACTGAACCCAAGCCCTGCGGAACCCCAAGCGACGACGGCAGGGCCCGCAACTGCAAGTGTGGCGGAAACAAGGCCGATTGTCGCTGCGGAGGCAAAGGTCAGACAGGCGGCAAGTGCGGCGGCTGCCATGACAAAAAGTGAACCCTCGGAGGCTAACCCCCTCCAAATTGGGTGCCCGTTAGCTGAAAGCGACGGAGCTTAGCGCTGAAAGCGACGGAGAGAATCTTGCAGCAGGACTGTTATCCAGTTCCCGTTGCAGGATTCCTCGCCTCGCCTTGTACCGATTTCCTTTGCACCTTCTGAGTTCCAGTAAATGTCCACACTGAGGTGTGGGGAGCTCACTCATGGAAAACTCTATCGAGCTGCTTGCTCGCGTACAGTTTGCATTCACGATAATGTTCCACTACCTCTTCCCTCCGCTCAGCATCGGGCTAGGCACAATTCTGGTGTTGATGGAGGCGATGTACCTCAAAACGAAGCGACAGTTCTACAAGGACATGTGCAAGTTCTGGGTGAAGGTCTTTGCCCTCAACTTCTCGCTTGGAGTGGCAACTGGCATCGTAATGCAAGCGGAATTCGGCACCAACTGGGCCACCTATTCCAGGTTTGTCGGCGACATCTTCGGTTCTGCATTAGCTGCCGAAGGCATTTTCGCCTTCTTCCTGGAATCGGGATTTCTGGCCGTGCTTCTGTTTGGCTGGGACCGCGTCTCGCCAAGAATGCATTTTTTCGCCACCCTCATGGTTTGTCTGGGCGCAACTTTCAGCGCCTTCTGGATCACCGTAGCAAACAGCTGGATGCACACACCGGCTGGCTTCGAAATCGTTGAAACCGCGCATGGCGCCCGAGCAATAATCACCGACTTCTGGGCCATGGTCTTCAACCCGAGCGCCATGTGGCGGTTTGCTCACGTGGTTGTAGGCACTTGGATTGTGGGCGCGTTCTTTGTCATGAGTATTTGCGCCTATTACATCCTCAAGCAACGCCATCTCGAATTCGCCAAGAAATCGTTTGCTATCGCCCTTACCGTCGCCGCTCTCGCCACACCGCTGCAGGCGTTCGTCGGCAAGCATCAGGCGGAGATCATGGCGGAGCATCAGCCGGCCAAGACCGCCGCTCTCGAAGGCCACTTCAAAACCGGTCCGCATGCGCCCTTCTGGATCATCGGCATCCCTGATGAAAAGACGGGAGAAGTGAAATACGGTCTAAAGGTTCCCGGGCTTTTGAGCTTCCTCATCACGGGCAGCGTGGAAGGCGTGGTTGTTGGTCTCGACGACTTCCCGGCAGAAGACCGCCCGCCGGTGCTTATTCCATTCCTCGCCTACCACGGAATGATTGGGCTCGGCATGTACATGATTTGCCTCAGTCTTTTGGGGGCTGTCCTCCACTGGCGGGGCAAGTTGTTC
>DATNRC010000526.1:0-3449 GCA_036703705.1 Candidatus Obscuribacterales bacterium | reverse complement strand
ACTGCCGCGCGTCGAGCAGCATCCGCGCGTCCACCAACTGCCGCGCGTCGAGCAGCATCCGCGCGTCCACCAACTGCCGCGCGTCGAGCAGCATCCGCGCGTTCACCAACTGCCGCGCATCGAGCAGCATCCGCGCGTCCACCAACTGCCGCGCGTCGAGCAGCATCCGCACGTTCACCAACTGCCGCGCATCGAGCAGCATCCGCGCGTTCACCAACTGCCGCGCGTCGAGCAGCATCCGCGCGTCCACCAACTGCCGCGCGTCGAGCAGCATCCGCGCGTTCACCAACTGCCACGCGTGGAGAACCGTTAAGCCAGGTGCTTGCGGAAAAACTCGGACGTGCGCGAATTAGCCAAATCCGCTCCCGCCTTGTTGTAGGCGTGACCGCCCAGGCGTGCAAAGCCGTGATCCAATCCGTCGTAGATGTGCACGAACACATTCGGATTGTCCGCTAAGGTGCGCTTGATTATCTCTTGCGCTTCTTTGGGAACAAATTTGTCGGCACCCGCGAAGTGCAACAACAAGGGCTTTTTGATGTTTTCGGACTCCTTGAGGAAAGACTCGATGCCCACACCGTAATAGCCGACGCTGCAATCCGCATCAGTTCTCGTCGACATGAGATAAGCCAGCAATCCGCCCAGGCAATAACCCATGCAGCCGACCCTGCCCTTTACCTCGGGCAATCCTCTTACGTGCTTGAGGAGGAATGTGAGATCCGACATTCCTTTATCCTGATCGAATCTTTGATAAAGTCCGAATGCGTGCTGGAAGTCTGCTTCAATATCAGGATTGAGCACCACCCCCGGTTCCATTCTCCAGAACAGGTCGGGGGCTATTCCGACATAACCTTCTTGAGCCAGATTGTCGCACGCAGCTCGCAAGTGCGGCGTGATGCCGAAGATTTCCTGGATAACGATCACCGCTGGTGCGGGCAGTTTTTCGGGTTTTGCCACATAACAGTGAAATTCTCCTTCGCCTGGTATCGTGACCATCATCTTTTCTGACGTGAGCGGCATATGTGTTCCTCGTTAGTGAAAAGGCGGCTTTTGGGGTTGGGAGCACCTCGGCATCATCAGCTCGCGGCGCGATGCAGCATCGCTCCATGAGCACTTAAGATGCTATACGGGAAGGACACCATGTTTTTTCTTGGGCAAACTAATTTGTTTGGTGGCATAAGCATTGAAACGATTGATGAGCTCGCTTCTCAGCGCATGCGGCGTTACCAGATCGTCCACAACCAATTCGGCCGCCAGTTTGTAGATGTCTACATCCTCACGATACTCGGCTCGCTTTTGCTCGACATAGGCAGGCCGCTCCGCCTCGGGAAGCTCCATGATTTTGTTGAAGTACACCGCGTTGACGGCAGCCTCCGGACCCATGACTGCGATCCAGGCCGTCGGCAGTGCCAGACAAGCATCGGGTTCGAAGGCAGGTCCGCACATAGCATAAAGTCCTGCACCGTAAGCCTTGCGCAATATGACCGAAATCTTGGGCACATCGGCAGAGGACACGGCAGATATCATCTTGGCGCCGGCGCGAATAATTCCCGCTTGCTCCACTTTGGTTCCAATCATGAAACCGGGGACATCGGCGAGGAACAAAAGAGGAATATTGAAGGCGTTGCACAACCACATGAAGCGAGCGCCTTTGTCTGCCGAATCCACAAACAGCACCCCGCCCTTTTGCTTCGGCTGATTTGCCAATATGCCTACCGTTCTTCCACCAATGCGCGCAAATCCTGTGATGAGCTCGCGCGCGAAGAGTTTTTTGATTTCGAAGAACGAGCCGACGTCGACAAGACAGCGTATGGCGTCATACATATCGAAAGGAACATTTTCTTTCTCGGGAATGATCTCCTCGAGCGATTTCGGCATGGCCTCAGGCTCTTGAGCGGGCATGAGGGGAACAGTCTGTTCGCAATTGGAGGGCATGAAGCGCAAATAGTCTTTGCAAATCTGAATCGCTTCTTCTTCTGATTCTGCAAGGATATCGCCACAGCCGCTGACCGAGCAGTGCATCTTGGCGCCGCCCATCTCCTCGAGCGTCACCTTCTCGCCAATGACCATTTCCGCCATGCGGGGCGAACCGAGATACATCGATGCTCTGCCCTCGACCATCACGACGATGTCGCAGAAGGCAGGAATATACGCTCCGCCGGCGGCAGACGGCCCGAACAAAAGGCATATTTGTGGGATGAAGCCCGAGAGCTGCACCTGGTTGTAGAAGATTTTGCCTGCGCCGCGCCGACCAGGGAACATCTCCACCTGGTCGGTAATGCGAGCCCCCGCGGAGTCGACAAGGTAGATGAGGGGCACTTTCAATTTGGCGGCAGTTTCCTGAATGCGAATTATTTTCTCGACCGTTCGCCAGCCCCACGATCCAGCCTTCACGGTCGAATCGTTGGCCATGAAGCAAACCGTTTTTCCTTCGATTTGACCGACGCCTGTAATGACGCCGTCTGCAGGAAGCTCGGGCTCCAGGCAATTGGCAAAGCGCGCATCCTCAATTTCAAAGCCGGGATCGAGAAGAAGTGCCAGCCGATCGCGAGCAAAGAGTTTTTTCTCCTCTTTCAGCTTTTGGTGATATTTCGGGGCTCCGCCGCGCTTTATTCGTTGAATATGCTCGTCCAGCTTGTGACTCTTGCCCGACGCCTGGCTCTTTGCTTCCTTCAATTCCGTGCCCATCCTCTCGCATTCCTCTTAGAAACACCACCTGGCCTGCCTGTGAGCGGGCGGAGCAGTCAGCAGCCGGCGCTCCTGGCGGCGATAAGTGCGTATTCTACTTCCGCTCATCCCTGAAAAGAAAAAGCATACATATTGTTTTAGGTTGATCTACTATGAACCATTAAGCGCCTGGTGTTGGTGTAGAACTGCAAAGGGCAACTAGCCAAGGGTCAAAGAGAAAGGTCTCAGGAACATCGATGGACGGCAGCACCACCAGAAGAGATTTTCTAAAACAACTTGCCATCTTTCTTGCCGCCGGATCGGGCGCCGCGCTTGCCGACGCATTGGCTCAGCAGGCTGCAAGAGCGTGGCCCGAACTCCGAGGCGAACTCAAAATCGCTCCCTGGACTGGAGACGATTTTACTTTTGGCCATCGGCTGCGCGATCTAAAAACGCCCGTCTTTCCAGACAAGATTGAGCGGACTGTCGACTTTGTCATCATTGGTGGTGGCATAGCCGGATTGTGCGCCGCTTATTACTTGAAAGATCACAACTTTCTTCTGCTGGAGCAGTATGAAGATCTCGGCGGTCACGCCAGGGGAGGGAACTATAAGGGCATAGGCTATTCGTACGCCTCTCAGTATTTCAATTACGCCGATGGATTGATCGGCGAGTTGCTGCATGCTCTCGGGCTTAACCCGGTAAAGCTCGACACGACGAAGAACGCCTGGTTGTGGGAGAAAAACTGGCTGCCGGGTGTCAGCGGTCAGGATTCCAATGTCGCC
>DATNRC010000525.1:0-17963 GCA_036703705.1 Candidatus Obscuribacterales bacterium | reverse complement strand
CAGAGATGACAGCCCGTCCCTTTTCAGCGCAGCACGATAATGAGTCGCCCTGTAGCCCGGAAAACGTTGATCTCCTTCGCTGTTGCTCGATCCTTGCATTTCTTTCTCATATGACACATCGAACATATCGTGAATGATCCTTCCCACTATCGGCCGATCTTGCGGAAAGTAGAGAGCCACGCGAACACCGGCCAGGTCGCTGATATCTGCGTATATGTCTTCGACTGTGCGGTAGATCTTAGGCGTTGCCAGTGACAGCGCTCGTCTTTCAATTTTCTTTCTCAAGCTGTTAGGGCGTTTTGCTCGGAATGTCACCCAGGCGCGGATGCCCTGGGCGATGAGGGTTTCCTCCAACTTGTCCGCGGCCAGGCGGGCAGCAGAGAAGAAGTAATCGTATGAGCGCTCGTAATCTTTCATGAATTTGTCAATTAATCTCGGCAGCCCGGCGCGCATTTCCGAATAGGAGGGTCCGCGCAAATAAATTGTGTAATTCAAATCCTTTGCCAGATCGAATAGCGCCTCCTCTTCTTCCTGCTCCATCTGATTCTCCGTGTAAAAGACAACCTCTCCGGAGAATTTGAGCGCGGACGCGGCAATGCCATCAGGACTGAACACGCTCTTATGAATAACATCAACCGATGATGTGGCAGCGCCGACCGCATCTTTTGGTCGCGACAAAAGCGCAGCGCAGCAAGAAAGCGTGCTGTTCGAATAAGGAACAAGATACGACAGAAAAGCAGCTGCGCGTTTGAAGTCAAAATGCACGCGTTCGGGAATACTCAACATCTCCTGTGTCGATTCGTCCCGAACCGCCACTTCGCGCGTGATGCTAAGCAGGCTGTGGAAATCTTGTTCGAAGAGTTCTTTAAGCGTCAGCATGGTCAGAATTCTTTAGGTGTGCCCATTCCAACTTCGTTCGGCGGAAGACAGTGCGGGTTCAATGCCAGGCCGTTATAACATCAAAGCCGGCACACGCAATGAAATCTTTAGCGTTCGTTACGCTGAGTTGCAAAGCAACTGTTCCCCAATTTCTCCTTCCATGGTGGGACGGCATTTCTGCCAAATTTCACCCGTATAACAGAAGTACAGCCAGGCTACCTGGTGTCCGTTTTGTCCGTTTGAATCGAGTTTTGCAGATATTGCTGAATATAATCGTGAAATTGACGCACTGTCTTGTTTGGATGAAGGCTCATCACTTTTAGGAGATCTGCGCATTGGTCAGGGTCGACAAGTCGGCAGTACATAAGCTGATCTACCATGGCACCGCCCCAACCTTGAATCTCCGGATCTTCGTCACTGAGCAGTTGCTCCGCCCATGGCAAAGCGCGATGATCCGCAATTGCTCGCAGCAATTCGCAGGCGCGTCGGCGAATACTGAGATCGGCTTCACTACGATAAATCTGGTAGCAATATTCCATTGCAGATGGCAGCCGAAGATGCCAAAGTACGGATCTAGCCAACTCATAACCGGGAGCAGAAGATATGTAGTAGTCAACCGCTGCACGTAGTTCGTCGGTACCAATGATGATTTCAAGGGCTTGTTCCGCGAGAGCCGTGCTTGCGAATTCACTTCCTTCGCCTGACGTACCGAGTTCAGTGGCAAGGGCTTTCCAATCTATTCTCAAGTCAGAGTTCTCCTTAGTCCCATACGAATCAAGCCCGCTTCATGCGGTCCATACTCAAGTTGTAGCAGCATCACGACATTTTCCCTCCAGATCCAATTTGAAGTCGATTATGAGCATACCCCATGGGTATAGGACCATGGGACGCAGCAGGACATATTCACTCCGGTTTTCCGTTGTGGCGTCCGCTCGCGAGCGCGGGTGCGGCTTTTGTGCTCAGGCGGGCGGTCGGCCGAAATTTTGGGCATAATAAGTAATGGGCCGTTCCGAGGCCCGGTGTTGGAGGCTTATCGCTCGGCAAAAGTTTAGGTCCGCCGGTGGGCGTAACTTAGGGGGAATGCATATGCCTGAAATGTACAGACAGGGGGATGTTCTTCTGGCCAAGGTGGAAGCCTTGCCCAAACGAGCTGTTCAGAAGCCGGTCGAGGAAAGGATTGTCCTTGCATGGGGCGAAACAACCGGACACGCGCATGCTGTCAGCAGCCAATTCGCCAAGCTCTTTGAGGCTGGTCCGGACAGATTTCTCGTTGCTTCAGAAGGCGCCATTTTGGTGCACGAAGAGCATAATCCTATCAAGTTGACGCCGGGCGTCTATCGCGTAGTGCAACAGCGCGAATACATTCCTGGAGCGGCGAGGTATGTCGTCGACTGAACAGTCCGTCGGTTCGATAGCGGAATCTGCCGTAGCAAGGCACATCGCCAATTGGAGAAAAATAGGCTTCGCCACTGCCCCGGCGGATCGCAACCAGGCGCAGGAGGGCATCAGGCGGGCATATGAGAGCGCTCGCCTGCGCCCGCCGAGGTACATCGTTTGGGTGGACTCACCGTGGATGGGCTCTATCGCCGCCGCTATCCTCGCCAAAGCGGTGCAGAGCCAGTTTGAAAGCGTAGTCCGCTCGTTTTTCAACTCCTTCAGCAAACGTTTGTGGAACGCCATTGATGCCAAAGGCGGCAGCGGCTGGTGGCGCGAAGTGGAGCACCAGATTACCAGGGCCGTGGGAATGAGCTACGGCAATGTCGCTATGCAGATTCGGCAGGCGATCATTGCCGAGCTGAACGGCCGCAACATCGGCGGTGCCGAAGCGGGGATGGGCGTGTACGCATCGCAGGAGCTGCTCGACCGTCTCACGCTCACGCTCGATCGCCAATTGCCGGGAGAATACACGCGCCGAATTGTTCCTATTGTTGAGCGGGGGCTGACGAGCGATCTGGCAAATTCAATCATGGCCCAGACCTGGTATTGCGGTACGGGCAGCATGGACGGCGATCTTGCCTTCTATGACTTTTGCCGCACCAGCGGATTCAACTTCCCGGAGCTGGGCGGATTTTTGATGATGGCTCAGTCGTGCGGCTGGTGGTGGCCGTTCGAGGACATTTGCATTGCTACGGAACGACCGAAGCTGATTAGTGTCGACGCGCAAGGGAGGCTGCATTACGGCAAAGGACCAGCGATTTTGTATCCGGATCACTGGCGCATTTGCGCCTGGCACGGAACTTTCGTGCCGGCGAGATTCATCAAGTGGACGCGCAATATGAATGTTCACGACATCATGACCGAACCCAACATTGAGGTCAGGCGCATGATGCTGGACATTTACGGGCTGGAGGCGTTTATGCTCGCCTCCGGCGCGCAGAAATTTCAAGAGGACGAATGCGGAGCACTCTTCAGACAAGAGCTCGGCGATGATGAGCCTATCGTCACAGTGCGCGTGCGCAACTCAACGCCTGAGCCGGACGGGCACTTCAAATACTACTTCCTGCGCGTTCCGCCAAATACGATGACGGCGCGGGAAGGTGTTGCCTGGACGTTCGGGCTCAGCGCCCATGACTATCATCCCAAGAAAGAGACCTAGCCACTCAAGACCATCAGGCGAAGAAGAAGCTTGAAGCGGACTCAACCATCAACTGGCAACAAGACATGGGCGGCTTAAATCTGAAATCCTCACGGCCGACTAAGCGCCCACTAATCCCAGAACAGCGAACATGGTTGTCGCTCATGGATCGTGGCGTCGTTCGTAATGAGAGGCAAACCGAGCTGGAGTGCCGCAGCGACAATGGCTCTATCGAATGGATCGCTACGGAATCGGACCAGCAATTAAGCGTAGAAAGGTCGCGGGTCGTGCGTTAAACCGCACGCCAAATAAAGCTCTGGGGGAGAAATACCATTGCCTGGTTAGATGGATCATATTTAAATCTATCTATACCTGGCAAAGCGATATGAATACGAATGACTCAGCTCGAGGGCGGCAGTCGTGAGCCGCGCACTGAATCAAATACCGCCCTGGCGTTGGCAGCAGTCGAGCTTCGGAAGCAAGCAGCAGAGGCTCTCGCCGAGAAGAAGGAGAATGCGCCGGCAGAAGCGGCAGCCGAGGCGGCCTCGGCGTCACCGATGCCAAGGCCGGGGAAGAGCCTTCTCAATGCCGGCATCGATTCGGTAAGCTCGCTGGTCATCAAAGACGACAAAAGTCGGGAAACGTTCAATCACCTGAGTGGCGAATTTCTGAAGACAGCCGCACTCTTTGCCCGGCGGAAAACGGGCTTTGTCGGGGCTTTCCTTGCATACGGTCTCGATCAAGCCAAAGTTGAAAGCACAGGCGCGGAGCGACTTCAGGATTTCCTTCTCGGCGGCGTCAAAGGCAGCGCGCTCAAAGGCACATTCAGTCTGGTCGCAAGCTCGTTCAAGTTTGCGCCCACCAAGGGCATCCTCATCGGCATTGCCTCGCGCGACGCGGAAGTTATCTTCAACCGCCAATCGCTTGCTGACCCATCAAAAATGGCGGCGGGTCTGAAGGCGGAGACGTTGAATCCTCAAGCATGGCTCTTCGATGGTGCTGTTTTCCTCGCCGGCGAAGGCATGTTCTCCGGCATCAACAAAGCAATGGGCGGAAGGCTTGTCAAAAACGAGCTTGCCGCGGGCATGGTGATGGGCGGCTCGTTTGGTGTCGTAAATGGTGGCACAGCCGAAATCGTCCGGCAAGCCGGCACCGGCAAACCAATCGATTGGGGCAACGTCGCCTATCATGCCGCCCTCGAAGGCGGTGTCGGATCGCTTGGCGCAGGATTCGGCATGAAAGTGTCCGATCCTAAGTTCCACCAGAGCCTGGGCGGAAACGTGCGGAGGCTGAAAGAAACAGGCGCGAGATTGTTGGAAGAAGGCGGGTTCAAGCACGATCCGCTCACCCGCGAGTTCGTTCTCGTCGGCGGCAAGGAGAGGCTCGATGCTTTCAGCTCCAGCCGGTCGGAGTCGACGATGGTCAACGTGCGCGAGCTGACTCGCAAATTCGGTTTCAAGCGTCTGGGCGAGACCAAGCAACTTTACGTGCAGCGCAATACGGACGGGCAAGAGTCGATACGGCCAAGCGCATTGCAGGCGGATTTGATTGCCACCTGCTATCCCGAGACGCTGACCGGCAAATTGCGTTCAAATCACGTATTTCCGAATGGTCGCGGACCGGTCTGGCTCGAAGTGGGTGACCAGGGGCATCTCAGAGTCTCAATCGGCGAGACGCCCTATCTCAGACGGCGCATAACGCCACTGGGACGGCTGGTGCGCCTGGACGGTCATGAAATCACGATGAACGTGATGGGTCCGCTCGAGGTAGGCAATTCACGCAATCCCGATGATCCCAATTTGAGACCCGCCTGGGAGGCTTTCGAGCGCGATCTGGCGGAAGCGAAACGCATCGGCGTGGATGCGGTCAGCACGGATGTCTGGTGGGGAGTCATACACCCGAGACCGGGCAAATTCAACTGGAGCTATTACGATCGCCTCAGTCAGACGATCATGCGTCACGGTCTTAAGTGGGTGCCGATTCTCTCCTTCCACCAGGCAGGCGGCAACGTAGGCGACAACACATACATCCCAGTGCCGGCATGGGTTTGGAACAAGATGGCGATGCGTCTTGGATCGTCCAATCCCGATGCTGCCAAATTTGTCAGCGAGCAAGGAAATGCGAGCCACGAGTACATCTCGTTCTGGGCTACGAAAGCGGCATTGCCTTATTACCGCGCCGTCATGCGATCGTTTCAAATTCACTTTGCCGACAAAGCACCAGGCATTGCCGAAATCAACATCAGCCTGGGTCCGTCCGGTGAGCTGCGTTATCCCTCATACAACTCGCACGACAAAAACAGCAGCTACCCGACACGGGGAGCATTGCAAGCGTACTCGGAACTGGCCAGGCAGTCCTTCCGGGAGTTCGCAATCAAGAAATACGGCGACGAGGCAAAGGCAAGAGAAGCGTGGGGCGTGGCGCAAGACGCACAAATCAATCCGCCGTCGGACGCCACCGCCTTCTTCGAAAGAGGAGACCACTTCAACACTAAGTACGGTCGCGACTTCATTGACTGGTATCATCAGTCGCTCACCACGCACGGGCGGCTTATGCTGGGAACCGCACTCGATGTGTTTGCCTCCAAGGGAGCGCCGTTTGCCGGCATCGACGTCGGCGCCAAAATACCGGGCGTGCACTGGAGAGTGGGAACGCGAGAGGGCGACAAAGTCGTTCTGGGCGATCGCCTTGCTGAATTGAACGCCGGATTGATCACCACCAGCCGCGGTGACTGGAACAGTGACGCGGATGGGCGGGGGTACCGCTCATTGCTTTCCGTGTTCAAAGATGCCGATTCTCGCGGAGCGCTATCACGGGTAGTGGCACACTTTACAGCTCTCGAAATGGCGGACGGCCATGAAGGACCCTCGGTAAAGTCGCTTCCATACACGCTTGCCAAATGGGTTGGCGAAGAATCGCGCCGGCAGGGCGTTATGCTTAAGGGTGAAAATGCGCTGGCATGGACGCTTCCCGATCATGGGGCGTGGGACCGCATGATGTCGCATCTTTACTGGGGCAATCCTGATAGCGGGCATTATTACGGCTTGACGCTGCTGCGCATGTCAGACGTTATCAATAACCAGGTGGCAAAAGCACGCCTGATCGAAATCGTCAATAAGATCAAAGCCGCACAAAAAACCGACGCCACGCCGACACCGCCACCAGCCGACGTTCCTCCTCCAGAAAAGGCCGCGTGATGGAATTGCCCCTTTAGCGATCTGTGATCAGTACCGGTTCGCCAGTAGCCTCAACGGTTCTCAGAATTTCCAGTGCCTTAGCCTTGAACTCGGTCTTTGAAATCTCATGCATGATGAACTTACCTAAATGACTAGATGAATATAGTCACATCCTAATGCACCGGTGCGGCTCTGTCAAAGAGCAGGCTTGGGGTCTGTCCAGGAGCCAGGCTTTGCTGTTCAATTACAACACTCAGGCGTTTCCACGCTGGTCTTGCTGGTTTGAGCCTTTTCTATCGGTGACACTCGAACCAAATTGTCCGACTCGCGCTTGTACACATATTCGTTTGATTGGTCGGGGATGACACCATTGTTGAAGACGATATCGGCGATGGACTGGTATGGGATTGTGTGCTTCATCTTCAGTGGTGACACGTCGAGCACCATGACTGATGATTCTGTTTGCAGCATAGAACGCAGATTGCCGACGCGCTCACCATGCTGGGTGGGAAAGGCGAACCATCTCAAAACGCCCGAGATGTTTATCTGCGGATCATTTGATGCGACGTAAAGAATTACATTGTCGCTGAAATTTTTCAGATATTTGACCTGGCTCTTAAACGCCACAGCATCGACATCGGCACGGGCAAGGAAGATGTTGTTCAATCTGCGCCCGATTTCATCGACGCGACGTTGCAGGCAAAAGCTGATTATCACGGAATTGCCGAGGCTGTTTCCCACCAGCGTAATGCGCTCCTCTGGGAATTCGCGCATGACACTGGTCATGAAATCATTGAACCGCTCTTGCGTGCGCGGATACGCGAGATTCGATCCCGCATAACCAAGCGAGCACCCCCAACAATAAGCGATGACAGGAACCTTCACCCGGCTTTCAAGAGCGGCAGCCTGGCGCATTGACTCCTTAAATGTCAGACAGCAGCCGTGAACAAAAACGACAATTTCCTTTCTGTCGCATTTGGCAAGGGCGGATCGAACCCTGGCAAAGAGCGCATCTTTACGGTCTGCCGCAAAGGCAACAGTTGCAAATTCGTGGGATGAGGCGGAAGCAGTGTCCGCTGCAATAGCGGCACCAGGACCGCCCTTTTCGGGGACTATCGTCCATCCCCAATCTTTGCCCGGTCCGATGCTTGCAATCCGGGCTTTTGTCTCCTGCTGCCTGATACCATACGAGATTGCATCGATGGGCTCGATAATTTGATCGCCGTAGTCGAATTCATTTCCCTTCTTTTGCTCGGCTTCGCGGTCTGTGGCAAAGAAAATGGGCAGCGACAGACGAAGCTCGTCTTGCTGTGCGCGCTTTGCCATTGCCGCCGGAGAGACCAAACATTGACTGATGATGATCAGCAAAAGAACTGTCGCGCGCACTCCAATCGGTTGCCGGACGTCCGATCCGAGCAGCCCGCGACTGCGTGCGGAAGACTGTGGGCGATAAAAATGTCGGTTACGAAAGTTCAACCAATTGACCTGGTAATGAAGAGATGGACCCGAAATTGAGCCTTTTCCAGGAGCACAGCAAGTACAACTTAGCATATTCCCTGTAAGTCTCATTCAGGCCGATACCGTTTTGCTAAGACGAGAAGAAACGGGCCAAAAAAGCAATATTATGCTAAGGCTTGAACAACCGGCAAAGATTCGCTGTAAAGTAGAACTCGGGGCGGATACGCCCAGTTATCAGAAGTTTAGGAGTACCCGACGTGGCCAAACCATCCGCCAACGGGAAGGTCAGAACCAGAACTGTTGTCAAAACGCCCAAGGGCGCCGGTCAATTCCCTGTAAATACGCAAGAAAGCAATGCGGTCGGTGACCGCAAGGCCAGGCAGTTGTTCCTGGCTATTCTTATTGCTTCGTTCGTGCTGGTGGCAGGAGGTGTGGCCTGGATCGGCTGGCAATTGACGGTTTTGCTCGGGAAAACGCCAATCGATTGGGTCGGCGTTGGTTTGGGCGTTGTTGCCCTGGCCCTTACTTTCTTCATCGGCCGCGGGCTAGCCTGGTTCAGCTTCTTCTCCGCCATTATGTACGCCTCGCGCGTCAAGGCGTGGGAGAGCCAGGAGGCGCTGTGCCGATCGGCGATTAAATTTGGCAAATTCTTCCCTGGCGGCGCTGCTACAGCCTCGCTGATGCTCATCCAGAGTCTTGTCAGCCGCGGCCAGACGGCAGAGGCGATCAAAGTTGGAGAAGAGCTTTGGGAGCGCCTTGGCGGCAATCCGAAACACGACCAGACCCTGGCACCAATGTGCTCAATGCTGGGTCTTGCCCATCAGGTGAGTGGAGAGCCGCGCCCGTCCATCGTTTGGAACGAGCGGGCCATCGAGTCGTTTACCCGCGTGTTGGAAGACGTGGAAAGGCCAAAGGGTCTGATGACCAAGCTAGCGGTGAAGCAGTCTCCCAATCTCGCCGGCAGCGTGCACATGCAGCTGGCTGTTTCTTATTTCAATAATGCGACCAGCCACTTTCAACAAATGAACTACCGCCCGGCAAAAGAGAGTTTCAAAAAGGCTGTGGAGCATGCCAATCAGGCGCCGGATTCACAGGAGAAGGTTGAGGTTCTCAAAGCAAGCAAAGAGCAGCTCAATCGCTTGAAGCATCACTAGGTAAACCCTGAGGCTCGACCAGCGGTTTAGCGCCCAACCTCAGCGTCTTCCTGTGCGCTCGGAGACAGATTGCAGCGCATGTTATGACCACTATGCGCTGTGTCAAAAGTGATGCAATAGCGGAACGCCGGCGGATTATTAAGCGCTCACCGTTTACTCTGTCCAATTGCAAATGTGAGAACGATGCAATAGCTGGAACGCCAGCGGCTCATTAAGCGCTTACTGTCTACTTTGTCCAATTGCAAATGTGAGAACGATGCAATAGCTGTGACGCCAGCGGCTCATTAAGCGCTTACTGTCAACTTTGTCCAATTGCAAATGTGAGAAGCAATGCATTAGATGTAACGCCTGCTGCCATCAATGCAGGAGCATGGCGCGCATCTGCAGTGCAGTAGAGCACTAACGGTTTGGATAAACGTTCGGTAAACGATGGGAACATATCATTCTTCCATCCCTACCCGACGCCCTGTTGACGCCAGCGGCCTATGGCGCACAGATGCGGACCGAAAAGAAGGAGCACGTTGATGGCGCATACTCAGCTTCCAGCCGTCAATCCCAGTTATCCCGCGGAGCAGCCTCCAGTAGCGGCTGAGGCTGGAGCGCAGCAGGCAATCAAGACGGCGCAGGAAGCGCAAACACACGGTATCGTAAAGGCCGAGCACGATCTCTTCGCTGAGATAGAGAGGCATCAGAAAACGGTGCAGTCGGATCATGCTGACTATCTGATGGCGCTCGGCACAAAATTGCAGCAAGAGCGGCTGCTGCCGGCATTGTCGATCGCATTTGCCGAAAACAAGTATTCTCAGTTGGCCGGCGAAGACGACGTCATTACAAAGGAGGATTTCGTGCGATTTGCTGCATCGTTACCTAGAGATTCCTTTGCCCGCGTTATGCTCGAGCAGCTCGCGAATGTAATGCAGAACACAAACCGTCAGCGCGTTACCAGAGAGGATTTGCGAAGGGGAATCGCGCAAATCGATCAGTGGCTCAAAAATGGCGCTGACGACAGGCGCACTGCGGCAAGTAACGGCGATGGTGGCGACGACAGGCGCACTGCGGCAAATAACGGCGATGGTGGCGAGCCATTCCGGATCACGCAGAGCCCCGATGAGAATGGGCACCAAGGATTCATGAAAACCGCGGATGGGAGGCAAATCTTTGTCGATTACGCCGACCAGAAAAATCCAGGCAAGGATCCTCTCAATATTACGTTTAGCGATGAAAACGGGGGATACGTCGGCTGGCGTTATAACGACGGCTTGAAAAAGTGGACATTGTATGCGGGCGACAAGCCTCTACAAGAAGCTGATTCGGTCGCGCTCGATACTGCAACAGGCAAGATAAACGTTGGCGGGCGCAGGGATCTTGAAGGCAACGCTCTCGATGAGCGGGGCGTTCGCATAGAGCGCCCGTCTAATGGTGAAAACCTGAATGCATCCGAATCCAACGGCAGGCAACCTGCACGCGCGCCTGCAGCTCACAATCGCGAACAGTTCTACATCGCGCAGGGACCGCTGGATACAAAGCTGCGCGGAGAATACTTCAGTTGCGGCCCCACAAGCCTGGGAATGGCCATAGCCGACTGGACAGGTGTGGCTCCCACCCAAGAGCTCCAAAAACGCCTCATTGACGAAACAAACACACTCAAAAACGGACTATTTGTTGGCGACACGGAAAAAATGCGGGAATACGGGGCAGCCTACGGCTTGCAAGGAAGGACGGGTGTCGGCTTCACAAAGCTGTTAGAGGATATTAAGAGCGGCAAAAGCGCAATTGTGAACGGACCGAATCACTTCGTATATGTTGCGGGGATTGATAGCAACGGCAATTTCATAGTGGGCGAACCGGCAGAGCCGAATAAAGGGACGTGGAGCGAAGCAGAATTGCGCCGGTTTTTCGGCGGCGGCGGATGGGGCAATGCCTATCTTGCGGTTTGGGCAGACTCAGCGAGAGCCTGAATCAATCGTCTGTCCTTCACTATTCGCTCTCCTGCTATTCACTACAAATATACAAGGGCGATGCAGTGCATCGCCCCTACACGACGAAATCATTTGATTCGTCTGCCACCATATACAATTACACTCGGGAATCATTCACGACCCATGGATCAACGACATCAACAGTTGAAATCATATTCGCAGATTCAATTCAATGGTGCTAGCGCCAAAATCTATGTCCCCAGGCACCAATTTGCACTCTTTCCGAGTCATTGAGTTCGTGCGTGATTTGGTGATTCAATGCAGTGATGCGATTGATCAGCGATTGTCTTTCGCTGAATGTGAGTTGATTGCCGGAGAGCCTCATGCGGGCTTCGAGATTTGCTATTTGATTCATCCGAGATTGCAGGCGTGATGCTTCACTGGGACTCAAACGACCCTGTGCGAGGCCGCGATTGATTCGCAATTGCATCTGGGCTTGCATATTATCAATGAACGTGTCTGGATTTGGGTGTACATTGAATCCAAAACCCTGATTGTATGCCGGTACATATCCGTATCCGAAACCAGATCCATAAAGCGGTCCAATATTGGTGCCGAAGCTGGCGCCAACGCTCGTTCCCAAGCCAGTCCCGAAGCTGTTTCCGAAGCCGTTTCCAAAGCCTGGTCCAACACCACATTGCTGCGCATTTGCTGGAGCCACCGCCAAAGCTGCCATCAAACTAAATACTGAAAGTGCTGCAATACCTATACGTCTCATAATCGTCTCCTTTATAAAGCTGCCTCCTGCGCAAACTGCGGAGCAATGGTTTTTTTGACGCGCCGGACTCCATCATGTTCCTGCACCCAATTGGGAACAATTTCCGTCGCGGTGCATCTGAAGATAGCCGACCTCGGACAGTTTGCAAAAGATTTATGGAGTCTGCCGATCTTTCCTCAGTAAAGGCGCCAGTGTGAGCTTGTTCGAGCCAGCGACAACGGCGGTAAAAAGCTGATGCTTGCATTGCGAATGAACATTCTTGCTTTCTGGGCCTTCTTGGGTTTGAGGTGGATCAAATCGAGCTGAAATGGAGAAACGAGTACGCTAGCCTTCAAATCGTTTTGGTTTGCAATCGCTGGCGGTATCACATCGCTGAAAGAATATCGTGTCCAGGTGCGCCTTACAGGAATGCACGTCGGCTGCCAGATCGAGCTCCAGGTAATCGACTTA
This sequence comes from Candidatus Obscuribacterales bacterium, assembly GCA_036703705.1. Lineage (GTDB taxonomy): Bacteria > Cyanobacteriota > Vampirovibrionia > Obscuribacterales > Obscuribacteraceae > DATNRC01. Next base: position 5,574 of record DATNRC010000525.1, on the reverse strand, counting down.
TCGCCGTCAGTCGCGGTGAGCTCTACAGCCACGAATGCCGTGCGCGTGTTGACTCCCTGGAGCTCGCACGAAAACTGCAGGCGCGAGCCAGATCTCCGTATGCCAACAGCAAACGGCGAGTGTTTTGGCACCATGGTCGCGGGATTGTTACCTGCCACCAGATTTGGCGAAGAACCAAATATGGTGTACGTATCAGAAGCTTCATTCGCACCATGGGAATCCATAGATTCCTTTGATGGCGGGCTCACAGGAGCGCTTGGTGTGGAAATCCGGTCGGTCGGGGCGGATGTCCGGACGCCTTGAGGTACGGACGGAACACGAGCACCTGCATCAGTTTCCGACGATTTCAGGGCGAGGAAAATCCGGTAGGCACCATGCTGTCTCCCCACTGCATCAGACATGTCCGACTCATTCCACACCTTGCCATTGAAGTACCTGCTATGCCTTGCGCTCGACAGTACGTTGACATTTTCAGGCACCCTCGGATCTTTGCCTTCGCAACTTGAAAAGCCGCCGCTAAACGTAAAACCGTTGAGTGAGGGAAGACTCAAAGTCAAGCCGTTGTTGCGATCATCTCGGCTACAAGTCTTTCCTGCGGTATCATTCTTGCTGCTGTTCCCCGTTTCGAAATCACCAAATATGGTGATGGGCGATTCTGCGGTTGCGCGTATCGTAATGCGGTTCGGTCCGTAACGTATAAGATCTGCGGGAACGGGAACCGCCCACCATTGGCGGAACGAGCGGAAGTCTTTATCCTGCGCATGCCCCTCAAAGGCAATGCTGCGGATCATAGGTTCGTCATATGGCTGGAATTGTGCGAACGGGACTGGCTCTTCCGTTAGTTTCACATCATTCAACTCGACGGCAATGGGAGGTGCGAGCTCCTCAGAAGTCGCATCCAGCAGGATGACTCCCATAGAACGTTGTTTGACGTTCTTTGCTTGATTCAGTTCTGCCTTTGCTTGATTCTGTCCTGCCTGTGCAGGAATGTCGATGAGTTGCTCGACTATCTGTTCATGTGAGTTGAGAACTGTTTTCCATTCATTGCGTTGTGGAGAGCCCACCGCGCATGCGAAGACGACAGATGCAGGCAGCAGAACGATGGCTGTCATACACCCAATCGGTAATTTGCTGGGTTTCTCCCGTGCGGATGCTAATGGCACGCGTGCAGTCGAAACTAGCCGGTGCCATGCCAGTTTCCAGAAAGCAACAAAACTCAGGGCGCCCAACATCCCGCAAATGAAAGGGGATGCGTTCAGCCACTCTGGCGGAAGGAGAGCGGACAACAGGCCGCTTAGCGCGTCAATCCGGCTCAAGAACAATGTCAACAGAACACCAGACGCGAGTAATGTCAGAAGTTGTTTGCCATTCCTTGAGGCTTTTGCCAATGCGAACGCTCCGAGAAGCGTCACAGCCGGCATAGCCGTCACTGCATACCTTGCAAGAGACTCAAACGCTACATAAACAAAATGGAAGAGCGCGATAGAACTGAGAAGTGCGGCGGCAGCAAAGGATCTCGATAAGCTCCTTTGGGTCGTGCGCGAAATAATCTGGACGGCGCCGAGTGCGGCAAACAAAAGCAGCAACTGATGAAAAATATTTTGGACCATTGACCCGAGCCCAAAGAGGGAGACATGGTAATCGTTCCATGCGCCCGCCCAGAGCCGTGCCACCTTTCGCAACTGGAGATTGACAAACCGTGCCGGATGCGCTGCGGCATCACGGGAGATTGCATCAACAGCGGCGTTTACCTCAGTCGGCAAGTTGCCGGTATATGGATAAGTTCTCCACCCGTCCTGATGTATGTTGTTGCCGCAATAGAGATTGAGCCCCGGACAACGGTTAACGAAGAGCGCGAATGTTCCTGTATTCGCCTTATTGAAAAACCCCCAGGGCAAAAGAACGACCAACGCGCTTGCCGCGAAGATGACTGCGCGAGCCACGAATTTCGTAAGAGTGGAGGCGCTCGACATTTTATGGCGTGCTGCAGCATCCATGAATCTCGGCAATAAAAGAGCAACCGCCAGCACAGGAGGCAGGAAAGCAAACGCCGGCCGCGTCAATATCAAACATGCTGCCAAAACACCAGTGAGAGCCACAAGAAGAGACATTTTCAATTTCGAAATGCAATGCCTTAGATTCGTCGTGAGAAGCACGGCCGTCAAGGAAGCGAGCAGGAAGTAGGCGAACGGTTCTGAATCGCATATCTGCGTATTGACGATCGCCGGGGGATATAGAGCGAACAGCATGCCGGCAATGATGCCTGTTCGGCGGTTGAAGGCGAGCCTGCCGCAAAAATAGATGATGACGCAGACAAGAGCGTCCAAAATGGAGTTACAGACGGCAAGCTTCACGGCAATCGTTTCAAAAATCGGATTGGCCGCATTGACTGCGCTAATCCATTCCGTGAAGGCGAGAAAAAGGGGATAAACGGGTCCGTCTACGATAAGGCGACCGGCCAATGTTTGGCTGCAAGTCGCTTCCAATGTTGTCATTGTCCCCATCGCATCTGGAAACAGTTCCGTCCAGACACCGCCAATCCCGCCGTTCGATACCGAATTCAAAATACAGCTACCGGTGCGCAGATAGTTATAGGAATCGGCAAACGTCAGCAGCCGATGCTCGACGGCCAGGCAGTTGTACGCGAGCCGAATCAATAAAGCCAAGGCAAAGAGGGTAGGCGGGAAAAGACGCCATCTCCAGGCGCACTTTCCTGCCGGGCGCCTCTCAGTGGGCGCAGAAGCTGTTGCTTGTGCAATCGCGGACAACATGAAGCAGCTTAATTCTCAGGTCTTCCGAGATGTCAAAGAGTGCCATCATAGGCCAATGCCTTTAATCTCTTCTTGAATTACAGTTCAGATTCTCTTGTCAAGCTGGCTTTATAATTCTTGTCTTCGTGGCGAGAGGGGTCGTAAAGCGGATAAGGCGCGAAACTTTTTGGCTCAGCCCCTCCGCTCTTAAGACCGCGCTTCCAAGCCTGAAGCGAGAAGCCACCGTGGTTATAGGAAACTCATTACCGGAAACCCGCAATTTGAAAGATAAATTCCAACTGTCATCAGCGATTGAACGGCTTAAAAGAAGCACGGTCTTCTGGACTGTCACCTGTCTTTTTGCAGGAACGCTGGTTATCGGGCAGTTGGCGCCCGCCTCTGAAGTAAAGAAAAGCGATTTCGCCGGCAAGCGCGCGCAGCTGGACCTCGTGGGCGCCAAAGTGCCGGAGTTTTTTGCGTCGAAAAGATCTCCAGATGTCCTTTTGCTCGGATCGTCGCTGTTCATGACTCCTGCTGTGCGCTGTGATGATGAGCTCATGAAGAGACGCACCCGGTACGATGCATCGTATATTCGCGATCATATGGGTCGCTACTTGGATGCGAAGTTTTTCGAGCAAAGGCTTTCCGAGCATCTGAACTGTCGGCTCAGTGTCGCCAACCTTGCTACTGCCGGCGGTGTCATGTCCGACCAGCTGAGAATATTCAAGAAGTGTTGTGCGGCTGGCAAGAAACCCAGATTGCTCGTTTGTGATATCTCGCCACGGGAATTCCTGGACAATCAGCAGCCGGATCCGGCAAGAACACCGGTCTATATCGCGCTTGCCGACTTGACGTCTATGTTGGACATTTTCGATCCACGATTGGAGCTGAACTCCGTGATGGAAAGCACCCTTGGTGGAACGTGGAACGTTTTTCGCTATCGCAATGATTATAGAAACGTAGTCATAAATGCGGCAGCGTGGTTGACTGGATATCCATCGGATCTGATTTCGGCGCTCGATCCAACACGCGCGTTCAACAAGAGAGACGAGGGACGTCACGCTGTAAACTGGGATGGTTTCATCAGCAGAATGAAGCCAAAAGACTGCGAGACCCCACCTGAATACAAGCCACGCGTCGACGCATCAGCGGACATTGCTCATTACAAGTCGATGTACTTGCCTGTGAAGAAGAAGTTGATGGAGGTGCAGTTCAGTTATCTTGAAGAATTGCTTACCCTCGCCCGTAAAGAGAAAGTCCAGGTTCTGCTCGTTGAGTTGCCTTTGCCCAGACGCAATTTGAATTTGCTGCCGGCCGGAGTGGCATCAACAATCTACCACCGCGCTCAAGAGCTCAGCACCAAATACGATGCCGATTACCTTGTGGCTAGTAAAGCCGATAATTATTCCGAATCCGATTTCGAAGATATCGCACACTTGAATGCGGCCGGCGGGCGCAAGCTATTTCGCGCCATCGCTGCTGCAGTCCCGCCCGATATGGGGCGATAAAACCATCATTCGGCGTGGGACTCCAAAGTCATCGCCGGGCACGGGACTCCAAAGTCATCGCAAGCACGGGACTCCACAGTCATCGCCGGGCACGGGACTCCAATGTCATCGCCGGGCACGGGACTCCAATGTCATCGCCGGAAGGTGGTTAGAAGGCAATGCCCAGACACCCTCACTCCTGCAGCGATTTCGTTCGCACATCGACGCACATTGGGCGCTGCCTCGCTGCATTGTCGTGGTCATACTCTTTGGGCCAGTGCTCGCAATTCTTCGAGGGCGCCGTCGCGAGAAATTTTACCCCTGTTGATCAATGCCTGTAACTTCAGAGCTTTCACCAGCACGTCCCGATTGAGAACGCGGTTTTGCGACAGAATTCTCGCTACATGTCTTGCTTGAATGACACTCTCGGTCAAATACGTCGGCATCCTGGATTCGTCTACAAGCCCAGCCTCAACCAATAGCTTTGCGAAAACCTCGCTTTCTTCCGTCTTGGCAGTGAATCCGTCAGCCAGCAACTGCTGCTCCACAGCAACGCCTTCGACCGTTCTAAGAGCTGAATCACTTACGTACGGGTTTTCGTCCGCGGTCAGTCTCAAAAGGATCGACATAGGCGTGCTGGGATCTTCGGCTAATGCAAGTCGAACGTCATCATGCTCATCAAACGAAAGTTGGTGCAGAATCTCCTCCGGCGTGGCGCGGTTTCCTGCCAGGAACGCCCGCACCTCTGGATTGGCGTCCTGCGCCAGTCTGTCTAGAACTTCCAGTGGAGTGCTTGGATTCTCGGCAAGTCGCTTACGTATAAGAGTTTTGGCAGCGGTGGATAAATTACGAAGCGTGTTTATCGTTGATTGCGGGTTGCCCGCAACCAAATAGTCTTTGAAATCGTTCATTGCAGTTACTTTCGCGGCAGAAGGGAACAGTCACTATACAACCATTGCATAGCGCCATGTTGATCACATCCCGTGACGGAGTGATTGACTGCTACCCCTTAGCTGGTATTCGTCTCTCACTCTGCCTGCCGTTTCCAAACTGCGAGTTGAATTACGTGCGGCGGTGTGCGGTCGCGCATGTTGGGCAGCTGCGGTCTGAACCACCGGAGTTTTCGCTCCCACGCCAGCAAGTCGACTGCCTGGAGGAGGACAGTCAAACGATATGGTTTGAGCAGTTTTCTGCGGGGGTTGGTGGGAGGCTGGGTGGGTGGAGCTGAGTTAGTCAAGCGATATCGTTTGAGCAGTTTTCTCAATGGCGTTGGCGGGAGGCTGGGTGGCTAGCCGAGTTAGTCAAGCGATATCGTTTGAGCAGTTTTCTGCGGCCGT
>DATNRC010000524.1:0-3903 GCA_036703705.1 Candidatus Obscuribacterales bacterium | reverse complement strand
TGCTCTTGAGTCATAAACGCCTTTTCGTGTGTCTTTTAGCTTAGCAGCTTGAGCATGCCCCTGTCATGGCTCCTGCACCCAGTTTCCGGCGCTAGCGCCGGACAAAAAATGTGAGACTCGTCTGTCCGTAATGTCTCACATCGCTCTTGAGCAATCTTTCTGTCTCATCAGGCAGCGCTTGATTGCGAGCGTGTTCGATGATGAAGACGCCTGCCTCCGCAAGGAGCGAATACTTATCAACAGACGTCAAGATGCTGTTTGTGAGTGGCGAGCCGTAAGGCGGGTCGGCAAAGATAATGTCGAACTGCTGTCCTTCAAGAACGGGCAAAACTTGCCGCAAATCGCCCGCTATGACTTCAGCTTCATATCCCAGCTTTTTCAGGCTTGCTTGAATGGCCTTCACCATCTGCCTGTTTTCTTCCACTGCGATCAAGCTCTTCGCTCCTCTGCTGAGCGCCTCCAACCCGATGAGCCCCGTGCCGGCGCAAATGTCGAGAAAGCGTGCGCCGTTTGTTCGCGCCCCTAAAATATTGAATACAGCCTGGCGTACTTTGGCGCCGGTCGGTCGAACTCCGGGCCCTTGAGGGCTGGCTATCGATCGGCCGCGCGCATTTCCACCGGTAATTCTCATTGTTGTAATTGCACTCTTTACTAAGAAGTCTTGCGATAGTAGTTTTGTAAGGGTCTCGTTTGCCCCGAATATATCTGGTTGACGCAACAATTCGAGACGAATCTCAGCCGCTTAACTAAACGCTGCTAACACAGCATGAGGGCTTCCTTAGCATGAGCCTTTCGCCCGACGGACCATGGTAACATGGGGAGCTATCAACTATTGGCATCCAGAGGCAGGGTCTTTGTTTTCATGAGCGCCAGACGAATAGCCCGCGAAATTGCGGTGATCTTGATGCCGCAATTACCGAAGGACAAATCCAAACTCGAGGATTTGGACCTGGATACGCTCATTGGAAAAACCGTGCACATGTTGTGTGATTATGCCAAGCAGAATCTGGCTGATGCCAATGGCCTGCTTGTCAAATGCTCGGAAGAGCTTGTGGACATAGAGGTGGATCATCCGGACAACATCGACAGTGTCGATGCCCTCAAGCCTGTGAATGTAACGACAGGACAGTTGCGCGAACAACTTTCGGCTATCGATCGCGCGCTCAATTTGGTGGCTGAAGCACTGGACATTCCTGAGATGGCTGTCATTGCCACCAAGGAATCCCTGGCTAAAGATGGTCTTGCTTGGCGGCAAGCCGGAGAGCAGGCGGGCTCCCGACGATCGGAAATCAAGGATTTCCTGACAAGGCTGATTACGACCTACTTGGACAATCGCGATCAAATCGACTCTTATCTCAAGGACGCTCGCGCCAAATGGCAAGTCGAACGCATGGTGAGCATCGATCGCGACATTCTCAGGCTCGCTTGTGCGGAGGCATTTTACATGCCGGAGGTGCCAATCAACGTTTGCATAAGTGAAGCGGTGGAATTGGCGCACAGATTTGCCGACGAGAAAGCCGCCAAATTCATAAACGGCATATTGGGAGACCTTGCAGACAGCGCAAGAGCCTTCCGGGCGGCAGCAAGAAGAACTGATGTCGGCAGCCGGACAGCAGGGTAATGCACGTTCAACAATTGTGAGTAAGCAAAGTGCCGAGATATTGGAATCAAAACCTTGTGTGAAACAAACGAATGCAATAGCTCAGGCGAAGACAATAAATTGGTAAGAAAAGCAGAAGATGACGGATAGCGACAAATCACAGAAGAGCGGTTGGTGGGGATCCACACTCTCCAAATTGAAGTCTGCGTTGTCACGCACGCGTTCGGCTGTTGTGGACTCAGTATTGGAAGATGAAACTGCCGGCGCAACTCATGAGGGCGCACCATCGACAATACCGGAGGAAGAGCCCTCTCAATACGCAGAGACGGAAGCAGTCGCATCGGCAACTCAAGCAAAGGCGGAAGCGAAAGAGCCCCGTCATATTGAAGATTCGCCAATCGCTCCCTCCGGTGTGGAAGAAATGCCAGCCGAATACGGCGCTGAGGAAGAGCCACGCACGGGAACGGAAGCGGCAGAGCCAGCAGCTGAGCCAACAACACAGCCAGCAGCTGAGCCAACAACACAGCTAGCAGCTGAGCCAACAACACGGCTAGCAGCTGAGCCAACAACACAGCTAGCAGCTGAGCCAACAGCTAAGCGAGCAGCTGAGCCAACAGCTAAGCCAACAACACAGCGAGCAGCACAACCAACAACACAGAAGGAATGCGTTGGCGCCCCGCCAGCTGGAGGCGTTTCTAAAGATGCAGAGCCTGCACATACGCCCGTTGATTTGCGTGCCGGGGAAAGACCCGCCGGAGGGATTGAATCTGCTCAAGCGGCACATGCAGCCGTTCTCCCTCAAGCTGCAACGGCATCAGTCAGGCGGCATGCAGCACCGGCGCGCGCCATTGACGACGATTACATCGAACATCTGGAAGAAAAATTGATCAAGGCGGACCTGGGCCTGAAAACAGCAGAAAGCGTCGTGCTTCATCTGCGCAAGCAAGCGAAAAGCAACAACTGGACATCTCATGATGTGGAAGGGTTTCTCAAAAATGAGTTCTCATCCATTCTCAAGTCCTCGCCCAGTCCAAAACTAAGTTTTCAGCCCAACAAGCTGAATTTGTATTTGATTGTGGGCGTTAATGGAACCGGAAAAACTACCAGCATCGGCAAACTCTGCTGGCGCTTCAAGAGCGAAGGCAAGAAGGTGCTGGTCGCAGCCGCTGACACTTTTCGCGCCGCGGCCGAATCTCAACTCGAGATCTGGGCCAGGCGCGCCGGAGTTGATATCGTGCGCTTGCAAGATGGATCGGATCCCGGTGCGGTTGTGTTTCAAGCATTGCAAAAAGCAAAAGCGGAATCGTATGACGTTGTGGTCATTGATACGGCTGGACGTTTGCACAACAAAGCCAATCTGATGGCTGAGCTGAAGAAGATTCGTGGCGTAATAGAAAAACACGGGCTTGGACTACCTCTGGAGTCTCTTCTTGTGCTGGACGCATCTACAGGACAAAACGGATTGCAACAGGCGAAAGTTTTCACAGAAGTGTGTCCGCTTACCGGTGTAATTTTGACCAAACTGGACGGAACAGCAAAAGGCGGCGTAGTCTTCGCCATCGCATCAGAGCTGAAGATACCCGTCAAATTGATCGGCCTTGGTGAAAAGATAGATGATCTCAGAGATTTTGAGCCGGAGCTCTTTGTAGAAGCATTGTTCAATTAGCGTCGCACAAGCCCACCCATCAGGGCGCCATTCTGCCTCGGCCCCAGGTCTCCGGCTGGTCTATTTTTTCGAAGTTTCGACTGAGGTCGCCTTCCCACCAGACATGACCAGCCTCATTCATTTTCACGTTATGTTTGGGAACGGGCGTGCCGTCAACGAATCTGCCACCATAGTCCTTGAGGCGATAGCCGGGAATTACTTCCTTGCAGACGCCCGATTGATCGTAATAGCCGCCAAGAACGCTCTGACACCATATATAGGGCGCATCATCAGCATTGCCCGTCAACAATTGGTTTTTCGTTCCTGCATCAAGACGTCGTCGATCACGACGTCCTTTCATCTTGCGCCCGAAAAATTCTTCCTCTTGTGCCGCACCGGACAAGGCGCTGTTTGGCGCTCCTAGAGCGCCGATGCCGGACTGAAGCTGCTGCCCGCCTTCGCCGCCAACATTCTTTTGCAGAGTCACTTGTCCTTTGAGGGACGGCGCCGGCTTTGCTTGAACGGGCTCCATTGGCGGCGCCAGGGCCCCTTTTTCCTGGGCCTGAGCGAGAGGAAATGTGAACGCAGAAAGAAATGCCAGGGTGCTAAGAAACCCATTCAAAGTGGTTCGGTTACACATGCCACTGTCTCCTTCAAG
>DATNRC010000523.1:0-7933 GCA_036703705.1 Candidatus Obscuribacterales bacterium | reverse complement strand
GATCAAGGTCAATCGAGTCATTAGTGAAAGAAGCAAGAGTGCTGGTAAAGTCAGGCGTTCAAGAAATCATTCTTGTCTCTCAAGACTCGACCTACTATGGCCTCGATACTTATAAGAGGATGGCTCTTTCTGAGTTGCTCGAGCAATTGCACGAAATTGAAGATTTGAAATGGATTCGTGTTATGTATTGCTATCCGACAGAGACAAACGATCAATTTCTCCGCACAATGGCACGACTGCCCAAGGTAGTGAAGTATGTAGATATCCCGCTGCAGCACAGTCATCCGGACATGCTCACTGCGATGGCCAGACCTCTCAATCCGGAGCGGGTTGTGTATCGCATCCGCGAGATGGTGCCTGATGTTCGCATCCGCTCCACGTTTATCGTTGGCTTCCCGGGCGAAACCGATGAGCATTTCAGTCACTTACAGCAGTTCATCGAGCGTCACGAATTCGATCGTCTTGGCGTCTTCACTTATTCAAGACAGATGGAAGTCCCTAGCGGGCACATGGAAAATCAGGTAGCAGAGCGCATTAAGAAAGAGCGGCGCAAAAGGATCATGCAAACCCAGCATGAGATTGCCCTGCGAAAGAACCAGGAATTGGTCGGCAAAGAAATTGACGTCCTGGTCGAGAGTTATGACGACAGGAAGGAGCTCTTCATAGGACGGTCTCAATGGGATGCGCCGCAGATCGACAATCAAGTGTATGTTCGTGACGAAGCCAATGATCCAAGTCTGCTCGGCACGCTTGTCCGTGTGCGTATCGACCAGGCGCGGCCCTATGATTTATATGGCACCGCCATTGGGCAAGCAGACTGCGATTCATTAGATAGGGACGTCACCCTAATCAAGAACTGAAAAGTCCCCCCAACGAGCTGTCCACTGACCCTTTCCATTTGAGCATTTGCCAAGACCCCACTCGCCATACCCTCAAGCATGCAAACTGGTCTACCGCTTTGCAGTAATGGCACTGTGCTTTGGACGCTTTGCTTGTCTGTCGTTCAAGAGAAGAATTTATCTCCGCCTTTGAACTTTTTTCTGTCCGGCGACGTTTAAAGAGTACGACCTCTCTTTTTCAACGCCGCCATGGTGTCAGAAAAAGAGACATTCTCCTGACAGTCAAAGGAGGGCAAAAAATGTGGACATCATCAAAGATCAAGAAACACATCGCCCAACTTGAAAAAGGGCAGATTTTCACGACCAGAGATCTTCTGGAATACGGGCTGCGCAATACAGTTGATCAAACTCTTAGCAGGCTGGCGAGATCCGGCTTAATCATTCGATTGGCACGGGGTGTCTTCACACGAAATGATTTCCAGAAAACTCTTCCCACCGCATTCGAAGTAGCACGAGCAAAGGCATCAGCGTTTAAAAAGGTAATTGTGCAATGCGGCCAAAACGCATGGGCGGCTCTGGGATTGCCGGAAACGGAAAGGCGGGGCGCAGACTCATCTGGCAGTGCATCGGCAACTTATGCAATAAGCGGTAATTCGAGCCGTTTCTGGTATGGAGATTTGCTGATTGAATTCATTGGCATCGCCCAACGCAAATTGGTGCTGGGAGACAGCAAGCCTGGCTTAGCTCTCAGAGTGCTCTGGGAGTTGAAGAAGGATGGATGCACGCAAAAAATGTTTGATCTGGTCACTTCGAAGCTCACACCAAAAGAGATGAAACAGCTGCGTAAAGTAGCAGCCGTGATGCCTCATTGGTTGTCGGATCTCTGTCTTGAAAAATTCAGAGATCCGCCGCCAATAACACCGCAACCGCCGGATTGGATCGAGTCGCTCGTAAGACGCCCATGACACATTGATTACTTTGTCAGTTGAAGCGCCTTTCGCGTCAAATCAGTGGCAATTTTGAAAAGATTGCCAGCCATAGCCAGATGATCGTAGTCATAGTTCTGACAAAATCTTCTTGTCTCCTCGAGTCCGTCAACCGCTTGTGCGATCGCATAGCGCATCATTTGCACCGCGCCATCCAGAGAAGAGGGAACATGACCGGAGAGAGCCTCGGAAGACTTGCGGAGGGTGTTTTCTATCTCATCCACATAATGCTCGAATTCGGCAACCAATTCGTCATCATATATATCCAGTGACAGTTTTCTTAACTGCTGCGCATATTTGCTCAGTATGCGCACAATATTCTGCCTTGACGGATTAAAGACATGCCTCAGGAATTGCTCCCGAGCCTCTTCCGTATCGTTTGGATCGAAGTGCAGCTTGGTAGCCCGTCGGCCACGGCCGTTAGCCCCGATGCTGGAATCATATTCCGCTCGGCGGCGAGTATCTTTGAGCGTCTCATAGGCTTCATTGAGACGCATCATGTGTTCCGTGGCACGTTCACGCTCGCGCTTGCTCTGATCGGCATAATCCACGTCCGGATGCACATCTTTAACAAGTCGCCGGTACGCGCGTTTGATGTCCTGGGTACTGACCGAGGGATCTACGCCTAGCACTTGATAATGATTGGGCTTCCTAGCCATGGACCTCTATCGCCCTCCCAGCGACCCTGGTTCAACAATCTACTAACTCAATTATGCCCTACTACGTTGGCGTCAGGAATTCCAAGGCCAAGAGCACTATAATTTGCTCCATGTTGTGTCCTTTCTGCAATGCCAAAGACAGCCGCGTTCTGGAATCCAGGTTGACTGGCGAGAATTCCGTCCGTCGAAGACGCCAGTGCGAGTCATGCAACCGAAGATTCACCACCTATGAGCGTGTCGAGGTCATTCAATTGCTCGTCATCAAGCGCTCGGGCAGCCGCGAACCATACATGCGGGAAAAACTCAGAGCCGGGGTTTCCCGTGCCTGCGCCAAGACTATGGTCACGGCTGAGCAAATCGACGATCTGGTCGATTCAGTAGAAAACGAATTGGCAGCCGAGGGTAAGCGCGAGGTCAACTCAACTGCCCTGGGCGAGCTGGCTCTTCTCAAGTTGAGGCAATTGGACCAGGTTGCATATGTACGATTCGCCTCTGTGTACAGGCAATTTCGCTCAGTGGAGGATTTCATTGCCGAGCTCAAGACCTTGAAAGACACTCAGGCAGTGCTTTCTGTAGAACCTTCAGCCGAAAGGAAGGAAGCCGCCACCATATCCAGTGCGAACGATTTCGAAGATTGAAGAATTCGCAGAGCGGTCGCGGCGCTGCCAGCCCGCCGCTGCCCGGCTGAAGAAAGTTTCATACTGCTGAGGCAAATCAAACACAAAGATGAACATCTTGTATCAAGACCGTTGCATGCTGTTACCATATGCCTTTGATACATGTTAGAATCGTCGATTGCTTTGTGTCTGCGGAAAAAGAGTCCCGAGTACCATGAACCAGTTAATTAGAGAAGTTGAAGCGCCGTTTATCAAGACTAACGTGCCCAAGATGAATATTGGCGACACGGTCAAGGTCTTCGTGAAGATCATCGAAGGCAATAAAGAGCGCACCCAAGGTTATGAAGGTGTAATAATCAAGCGCGCCGGCGCCGGGGTCAATCAGTCGATCACCGTGCGGCGGGTGTTCCAGGGCGTAGGTATTGAGCGCGTGTTTCTCATCCATTCTCCTCGCGTTGAGAAAATCACAGTCCAGCGCCGAGGACATGTGAGAAGGTCCAAGCTTTATTACCTGAGAGAGCGCACTGGCAAGGCGACGAGAATCAAGGAGAAAGTCACGGGCAAGAAAGAGCTTGCCGCCGCTGCCCAATCAGAAGCGCAAGCCGAGCCCGCGGCCGAAAGCTAAGTTTCTTTGCCTATGGATGCACGCCAAAAGCGAGCTTTTGGCGGCGAACCTCTGATCAATGGGGGCCGGGCATGTTTTGCCCGTTTTGGACATGGCAAAAGGAGCCAAATCGCTCTCAAAAGGGCAACCGCGAACCGCGTTTCAGCTTCTCCAGCAGCAACTCAAGTGGGTTGACCTTGTCATAGAGGTCTTAGATGCGCGGGCGCCGCTGGCAAGCCGTCACCCCCGCCACGACAAGATTTTCGGCAACAAGCCGCGGCTTATCGTCCTTACTAAAAGCGACCTTGCGGACCCCAAGATAAGCCAACAGTGGGTCTCCACTTTACCGCGCGGTCCTCACCAGAGAGCCCTTTGCTTATCTCTGAAGGAGCAGAAACGGCAAGGGGACGTCGTCGCGGTCGCATTGGAGCTGACCGAGGAAAAGAAGCTATCCATAGAGCGCAAGGGGTTGTTGCCAAGAGCCATGCGCGTTTGTGTGGTCGGAATGCCAAACGTCGGCAAATCCAGCCTCATCAATTGGCTCATCGGACGCAAGCAAGTGAAAGTCGCAGATCGCCCGGGTGTGACGCGCGGACCCCAATGGATCCGCGTTCATCCTAAGCTGGAACTGCTCGATACACCAGGGATCTTGCCTCCGGTGTCCAGCTCGAAAGATGCCGCTACCGGGCTTGCCATATTCAACTTGACTCCGCCGGGGACTTACGATCCCAATGAGGTCGCCGAAAGAGCGCTCATTGAGATTTGCAGGCGCTATCCCGCATCGATTGAGCGATATTTATCCTGGCAGGAGAACAACGACGGACAAGAACTCCTTACGCCTGACCGCTTGAGCCTTGATTTGATAGCCGAGCGCAAGCACTTTATTACTACCGGCGGGCGCCTTGACGCACCACGTGCCGCAGCAGTCTTCCTTGCTGACATTCGGAACGGCCGGGTCGGTCGGATAACTCTTGATTGGCCAAAAGAGCTCTTGCCCGCGGTGGAAAGCCGGTGAGTGACTGTCGAGGGCTGGGGATTTTGTCAGAAATTTCGCTGTTTTTCTGACAGTTGACCCGGCGGTCGGAAGTGCCTGTGCGCAAAGGGTTATCGCCTCACTGGTCAAAAGGCACGCCGGACAGGTGGTCCTGCCAGATGCATCCCTGCTTGACGTAGCGGTCACATGTCACAAGCACTCTCTCCCGGAGTTACGAAGAACTACTTGATGCTCTGGCAGCTTGAGCAAACTGAAATAGGTATTACGTTGAAAGAGTCTAAACATTCCAAGAGACAGCCAGTGCTAACTTAGCAGTCATTGTGGTGTCGATCGTAAGCCTTGAGGCGCCGGATCGATTGAGCGGGAGCGCACCATATATGGTTGCTGATACAAGTAAAGTTACACGCACATCCTCTGTCGTTCGAGGGAAAATGGCACGCCTGCTCCACTTCGATTCTCAACTCAAAGGCGCATGTCCGTATCTCGTTGGCATTGATGAGGTGGGCCGGGGCTGCCTCGCAGGACCTGTAGTCGCAGCAGCTGTTATTCTTCCCGAGATAAAGAAGGGCTCAACTCTGGCAAGGTCCCTGAAAGAACTAGATGACTCCAAACAATTGACAGCAGTTCAGCGCTTACGGCTGGCTGATGCAATTCGTTCTTCTGCTTCGTATGCCATAGACCAGGCCTCACCAGAGGAAATCGATACTATCAACATACTTCAGGCGTCTTTGCTCGCCATGAGGCGCGCTCTGCTTCAGCTGATGCAGACTGTGGCGATAGCCTCTGATTCCACCTTGGTCGCCATTGATGGCAACAAAACCATCAAGGAGATTGAATTTCGCCAGGTTGCTGTTGTGAAAGGCGACTCTCTATCTGCCTCCATTGCCGCAGCATCGGTTGTAGCCAAAGTCCACAGAGACGAACTGATGATTAAATTGGGCGAGGATTTTCCGCACTATCGCTGGGACAGCAACAAAGGCTATGGTTCACACGTTCATAGGCTTGCCATTAAAGAGCATGGGACCAGCATTTGGCACCGTAAGTCATTCCTTCACGCTCCACCAGAGGATGTAGAGCAGCTCGAATTGGCTCTGGATTTTGACTGAAACATGATCAAAGCGGTCAGTTACGAGAGAGCACATAACAGGTCGAATGGCGAAAACCACTTCTCAGCGTGTGTTCATCCGCATTCTACCCCGCCTCGGTTATCAGAAATTCAGCGGTTTTTCTGACATCCGCATCCGTTTTTCTACTCAGCCTCGCCTGTCAGAAGTTCAGCAGTTTTTCTGACACTCGCTTCCGTTTGCTACGCAGCGTCGCCTGTCAGAAATTCAGCGGTCTTTCTGACACCCGCATCCGTTTTTCTGCTCAGACTCGCCTGTCAGAATTTCAACCGTTTTTCTGACACTGATCCTCGAGCTTCGCAGCAGATCCCCACCTCCCGCCTGAATAGACACGCGGCCAGCCTGCGCCTCCCCAGGGCACCAATTGGACCCGCGGGGTTTTCTGAGCAACCGCCCAAATTCGCGCTGAGCCTGATTAAATGCCGTGTGGGATTGTCGCGGGTAGACCGGAGGTACCGACGACCTTATCGACCTTTTGCTCGACCTGAGTCTTGCCGTCGAGAATCTGGGTCTTGCCGAGTTGCTCGGTCAGATGATCGAGGCCCTTGGCCGTAATCATGAAAACACGCTCGCCGGTCTCAATGAATTCTTTCTCGCGCAAATACCAAAGTGCGAACTCAACATCTCGCACGTCTTCGACTTGCAAGACGTCCATGAGCATTTTTCCGGAAGCACCGCCCTGGTTGGGCTTTTTCCGCCGGGCAGCCAGCAAGACCTGGAGAACTGCCATCCTGAGCTCGATTTCGTTCCAGGAAACGTTGGTGCGCTCGAATTTAGGCAGACTATCGCGACCAAATTCGGACGCCGCCGCCTTGGCTTTTGGAGCTACCGGTCTCGATGCGTCCTGAGCCAAAAGGGTCATATCGTAGGCTTGGCGTCGCGTTTCATCCGAGAGCGTTTTCCAGGCCTCGGTGATGATGCGGAATTTCTCAGCATCGCCGGTCTCGCTGTTGTCGGGATGGTACATGGCAGCAAGATAGCGATACGCGTAGCGGATGATGGTAGTGTGCGCATTCCGATCCACTTGCAGGAGCTCATAAAGAGACAACTCTTTAGCGGCATCTTGAGCGCTTGGCGCCTGCCCTGGCGCGGGACCTGCCCCACCGGGAGGCGGCATTTGTGGTCTGGGTGGAGGGGGTGGTGGTTGCCAGTTCATGTTCTACTGTTCCTTCAGATGTGTATTAGCTATCACTAAACGCTGGATTTCAGAGGTTCCCTCATAGATTTCGGTGATTTTGGCGTCGCGCATATAACGCTCGACTGGATAATCAGTGACATACCCATAACCGCCAAATATTTGCACACATTTTGTCGTGGAACGCATCGCCACCTCCGCAGCATACAACTTCGCGTGTGCGGCCTGACGTGTGAAGCGCTCACCGCGATCCTGGGCTACAGATGCGTGATACGTCAAAAGTCTGGCGGCGTCAATCTCGGTTTGCATCTCCGCCATCATGAAACGAATGGCTTGCAGCTGATTGATGGTTTTGCCGAACGCTTCCCGCTCTTTCACGTAGCGGAAGCAATGGTCCCAGGCTCCCTGAGCAATGCCCACGCCCTGCGCGGCAATACCGATCCGTCCGCCGTCGAGAGTGGACATCGCAATCTTGAAGCCCTCGCCAACTTTGCCGAGCATGTTAGCTTTGGGCACGGGCGAATCCTCGAACATGATCTGGCAGGTAGACGAACCTCGGATGCCGAGCTTATCTTCCAGTTTGCCGAATGTAAAGCCGGGCGTCCCTTTTTCCACAACGAGAGCAACCAGCCCTTTGTGCCGCAGCGCCGTATCCGTCTGCGCGATCACAATATAGTAGTCAGCCTCGATGCCGTTTGTAATCCAGTTTTTCGAGCCATTGAGAATAAATTCGTCGCCATTCTCGATCGCCATGCACTTTGCAGCAGCAGAATCGGAGCCCGATCCAGGTTCCGAAAGGCAAAATGCGCCCATCTTTTCACCCTTGTTCATGGGTACAAGAAAGCGCTGCTTTTGCTCTTCGGTGCCGAATATATAAATGGGCGTGGACGAAAGAGAGACGTGCGCCGAGTACATCACCGAGGTTGTGGCACAGACTTTGACCAGCTACTCGACAACGATGGCGTATGAGACGTG